>NZ_JBSSDE010000008.1:0-12500 GCF_054060435.1 Thermostichus sp. MS-CIW-34
CCTGCCTACACCAGTCAGACCTGCCACAAATGCCTGCACATCCACCCTGAGCGGGGTAAGTCCTACCGCAATGGTAAGTCGTTCAAGTGTGGACATTGTGGGTGGGAAGGGGATGCTGACTATAACGCTGCTCAAGTAATCTCTCTCCTTGGGGCGACTGTAAACTCGCCTGAAATTCCGAAACTTAGCTGCCCTCTGGGGCCGCTAGGGACTGGGATAAAGCCCGCATCCTGCGCATAGCGCTGGTGTCGGGCAGTTTACTTTCGCAAGACTACATCATCCCCTTAGGTGCAGAGCCAGCCGCCGGCTTGGGCTCAGGCTTTTCCACCACAATCGCTTCGGTTGTGAGGTACATTCCGGCTATGGAAGCCGCGTTTTGCAGCGCTGAGCGCACCACTTTGGCCGGATCGACGATCCCCTGGGCAAACATATCCACATAGGTTCCGCTCAGGGCATCGAAGCCAAAGGGCATCTCCTTCTCCAAAACCTTTTCCACCACCACTGACCCTTCCAGACCGGCATTGTGGGCAATCTGAAAGAGAGGGGCCTGCAAGGCTCGGTAAACAATTTCTGCCCCCACCTGTTCTTCGGCATTCAACTTGGCCTTGAAAGCCGGGATCCCTTTGGAGAGGTGCAATAGCGTCGCCCCACCGCCGGGGACGATCCCTTCTTCCACCGCAGCTCGGGTGGCATTTAGGGCATCCTCAATGCGCAGCTTGCGGTCTTTGAGTTCGGTTTCAGTAGCGGCCCCCACTTTGATGACTGCTACCCCCCCAGCTAACTTGGCGATGCGTTCTTGCAGTTTCTCGCGGTCGTACTCGGAATCGGTGGTTTCCAGTTGCTTGCGAATTTGAGCCACTCGCTTTTCCACCGCCGCTTTGGTGCTGCCATCGGTCACAATGGTGGTCTTGTCTTTGGTGACAGTGATCTTGCGGGCCACCCCCATCATGTCCAGGGTGACCTTATCCAGCTTGATGCCAACATCCTCAGAGATGAGCTGCCCGCCGGTGAGAATGGCGATATCTTCCAGCATGGCTTTGCGCCGATCCCCAAAAGCCGGAGCCTTGACCGCCACCGCATTGAGTACCCCCCGCAGGCGGTTCACCACCAATGTGGCCAGAGCCTCTCCCTCCACATCCTCCGCAATGACCAGAAGAGGCCGACCCTCGCGGGCCACCCGCTCTAGGATGGGCACCAGATCTTGCAGGCTGGAGATCTTGTTGCTGGTAATCAGCAGATAAGCATTCTCATACTCGGCCACCATCCGCTCCGAGTCTGTGACGAAATAGGGGGAAATGTAGCCGCGGTCAAACTGCATCCCCTCCACCACGTCCAACTCGGTTTCCAGCGACTTGGATTCTTCGACCGTGATCACCCCATCTCGCCCTACAGCATCCATGGCCTTGGCGATCATCTCTCCCACTTCGCTGTCATTGCCAGCAGAGATAGTGGCTACTTCGGCGATGGTTTTACGGCCTTCCACAGGCTTGGCATGAGCTGCAATTTGCTCCACCAAGTAGGCAGTGGTCTTTTCAATGCCGCGCCGCAGAGCCACAGGGTTGGCGCCCGCCGAGATGTTTTTGAGCCCTTCCCGCACCATGCTTTGGGCCAGGATGGTGGCTGTGGTGGTACCATCTCCGGCCACATCGTTGGTCTTAGAGGCCACTTCCCGCATCAACTGGGCGCCTGTGTTCTCCAAAGGATCGGCCAACTCAATTTCCTTGGCAATCGTGACCCCGTCGTTGACGATTTGGGGGGCACCAAACTTCTTCTCCAAGACCACGTTGCGTCCTTTGGGGCCAATCGTAACCTTGATTGCATCCGCCAGTTGGTTGATGCCCTGCTCCAATGCCTTGCGGGCCTCTTCTCTAAACAGAATCCGCTTTGCCATAGAATCCGCGATCCTCGTAAGTCTGACTGGGCTCCTACTTTGGGTACTGCCAGGCGGAGTGGGGTTCCCAGGAATCCTCCGGCTCGGCTAGCAGGGAGTTAGCACTCTAAACTCCCGAGTGCCAATCTAGCTCAAAGACGGGAGCCTGAGCAAGATGGGCAGATCCGGAGTCACGTTTTGGCTGACAGGGGGGAGAGGGCTAGGAGTTGCCGCCGATCAGGATGTCGGGAAACTGGGCCTGGGCTTCGCTGATGGGGCGGTTGCGCCCGCCGTTTTGCCAGTAGTTGATGAGTTCGGTGGCTCGGTTAAGCAGCTCGATGCGATCCACTTCGCTGATCCAAGTTTTGCTTTCCAGCTCAGCCTTAAGCTGCTCCCAAGCGTCATCCCGCGGCCAGAAAAAGTAGTGGGTGAGGGGGCTGCGGTTTTTGGCCACCACCTGATCGACGGCAATAGCCAAATCGTTTTCCAACCAGAGGGCTTTTAGGGCGAACTTCGGCAAGGCTCTCTTCTCCTTTGGGCTACTCAACGGACGATCCGATCCTAACCAGGCAGCCTTTCATTCTGACATATGTCCTGTCCATCGGCGGGCCGAGAGCCGGAAGATGGATACGGGCTCAGCCCTGTCTGGGGGCAAAGGGCCCTAGATCACAGAGGGCTGTTTCCCCTTTCAGTACCAAGTCCCGCAGGATGGCGGCGCTGATCGGGGCCAGCAACACTCCATTGCGATAATGGCCGGTGGCAATGAGCAGATTGGCGTAGCCAGGAGCCCAACCCAGGATGGGGGCGCGCTGTCCCACTGGTCGAGGCCGATGGCCGGCCCAATGATCCAACAAAGTTGCTTCGGCCAAAGCCGGGCAGAGTCGGATGGCGCGGGCCAGCAGATCTTGTAGCGCCAGCAGCGTCGGCTCGGGATGAGGGGCCTGAAATTCCACTGTTGCCCCCACCCACAGGGATCCATCGCCCAAAGGAACCAGATGCAGATCCGCGTCGGTGACCACGGGCCCCAGGGGGATCCCGGGAGCTCTGACCCGCAGGGCCTGGCCTTTGACCGCTTGCAGGGGCACCTGCAACCCCAGCTCTTTGGCCAGAGGGGAGCTGCCCAGACCTGCCGCCAGAATGACGTGACCTGCCGAGAGGGTGAGAGCGGGGGTGTAAACCGCTTGCAGGCGAAAGGGGGGATCCGAGCTGCGCTGAATCTTCTGGACAGGCTGGTGGAAGAAAAAGCGGGATCCCTTGCGTTGGGCTGCTTCCAAGAGAGCCTGGGTTAGGAGCTTGGGCTGGACTTGTCGATCCTGGGGAGAGTAGATGGCCGCCGCCAGGTCGCTGCGCAGGCCGGGCTGCAGGGATCCCACTTCGGCAGGGCTGAGCAGATCTAGGCGGTAACCTGCTTGTCGGCGGGCCGCCAGGGTCTCTTGCCAAGCTTCCACTTCCTCCTCCCTGAGGAGTTTGAGAATGCCGCGCCGATTGACGGGCAAACTCCGGCCCAGGTCTTCCTCCAGCCGCGCGATTAGGGGATCGAACAGCTCCAGGCTTTTTAGACGCAACTGCACCACCTCCCCGCTAGGCTGGCGGCTGCAGATCCCCATCAACACCCCCAGCGACGCGCCCGCGGCGCCTGAGGCCGGCTCTCCGGCATCCACTCCAATGACCGACAGCCCAGCTGTGGCCAATTCGTAGGCAATGGCACAGCCCACCACCCCACAGCCAATCACCAACGCATCACAGTTCAACAGCCCGACCCTCAACGGAGACGCTTTTCGTAGTGATACTCCACAGAGTTGCTGCGATCGTGCAATTCACGAATTTCCGGCAGACGCACATAGCCGAGCCGCTCATAAACCCGATGAGCCGTCGTGAAGCGAGTATCTGTCCACAGATGCAGAGAGTCCGCCTGCTGCTGCCGAGCCGCAAATTCGGCCTGTTCAATCAAACGCCGACCCAAACCTCGACCGCGCACTGCGGGCAGAGTGTAGAGTTTTTTCAGCTCCATGCGCCCAGGGATCCCATCGGGCACAAGGCCGACACAGCCGACCACTTGATCCTGATGCTGCGCCACCCAAAGGGATCCCCCCATCTCCGCAAAGGCCGTGGCAGGCTGAAGCAACTCCGGCACTTCTTCGATATCCAATACACAGCCTGGATACTCCGCAAAGACCACCTGCAAAATGTGGAGCAGAGCTGCACTATCCGAATTTTCAGCAGGACGGATATCGATCTGCATCAAGCAGCGAAGAAAAAGAAATCATCGTTAAGTAAAGCTTTCTCGATTGTACCTGGGCTTGCTCGAGGACTCTGTTTTCTCTGTTTCTCAGGGAGCAGAGGATCCCTGAGGTGAGCAGCTAAGATCGCTAGCATCCCCAACCCCATCTGCCCATGGATACTGAACTGCTGGTTCCCGACGTCGCCGATCTCGTAACAGAGGATGATACCCCGGTGGATAACTTTGCCTCGGAAAAACAGCAGCGCCTCCTGACTGGAGCTCTCTACAGCGCTTTGCGCGGCAAAACCTTTTTAGCAGCGGCAAATGTAGGCATCTACACCGCCATCGGTCGGCCCCCGATTGTGCCGGATGTTTTTCTCAGCCTGGACGTCACGGTGCCGGAGCAATGGTGGGAGAAGCAAAACCGTTGCTACCTGCTCTGGCAATTTGACAAGCCGCCGGATGTGGTGATCGAGATCGTCTCCAACCGCGAAGGCGACGAGCTGGAAGGCAAGCTGAGCCGTTATGAGCAGATGCGAGTTAGCTACTACGCGGTCTTCGATCCCAATCATGAGCTGGGGCCAGAGGAGTTGTGCATTTTCGAACTGCGGGGCCGCCACTACGCGGAAATGACCGAGACCTGGCTAGAACAGGTGGGGCTGGGCCTGACGGTGTGGGAAGGCGTTTTTGAGGGGAAACAAGCTCGCTGGTTGCGCTGGTGTGATGCCCAAGGGCAGTTGCTGCTGACCGGCGATGAACAGGCTGAGTTGGAGCGGGAACGGGCGGAGCAGGAACGTCAACGGGCGGAACAAGAACGCCAAAGAGCCGAACAAGAACGCCAAAGGGCGGAGCGAGAACATCAACGGGCGGAGCGTCTGGCGGCAAGATTGCGGGCTTTGGGTGAGGATCCCGATTTGGAGAGCTGAAGCCCAGGGATCCCCTTCAGCACCCACCCTCCACTACACTCAGAGAGGGAACTGCTGCCGGAGTGGCAGGGATCGTTGGACTCACAGATGGGTTATCGCCGCCGGGATTGGTTGGCCTACTGGCTGCTCAAGTGGCTGGTGGTCAACCCCTTGTTTCGGGGACTGTATTTTGGGCGCACCTATGGGCAGGAAAACGTGCCTCGCCAGGGATCCCTCATCGTCGTCAGCAACCACGCCAGCCATTTGGATCCGCCGCTGGTGGCCAATGCGGTGCGCCGCCCGGTGGCCTTCATGGCCAAGGAAGAGCTGTTTCGGGTGCCGGGGCTGAAGCAGGTGATCCAGCTCTACGGCGCCTACCCGGTCAAAAGAGGCGGCTCTGACCGCGCTGCCCTGCGGGCCACGGAAGCAGCTTTGGCGCAGGGATGGGCGGTAGGGATCTTTTTGAATGGCACTCGTACCCCCGATGGCCGCATTCCTCAGCCCCACTTGGGAGCGGCCTTGGTTGCAGCCCGCACCCAAACGCCTCTGCTGCCTGTAGCCCTTTGGGGCACGGAAAAGGTCTTGCCCAAGGGATCCCGGTGGCCGCGCTTGTTCTGCCCCATCACGGTGCGCATTGGCAACGTGATTCCCCCCCCTGCTTCCAGCGATAAGGCCGATTTGCAGCAGGTGACGGCAGAGTGCGTGCAGGCTATCCATGCCCTTTTGGATCAGGGGCGCTGAGGGTATCTTGGGCTACCAGATACTCAACAACAGGGATCCCTCCCAAGATGTGCTTTTGAAGAATCTCCTCCACCACCTCCGGCGTGACCGAGTGGTACCAAAACCCACCGGGATAGACCAGCAGCACAGGGCCGGGAACAGCATAGTCGCACGCCCGCAGGCAGTTGGCTTTGGTGCGGTGTACCCGCAGGGATCCCCCGCTCCCGATTTCCAGGTTCAATTCCTTGATCCGCGATTTCAAATAGTCCCAGGCTTCCAATCCCACGGCTTTCTCACAACATTTGGGCTTGGTTTGATCTGCACAAAGGAACAAATGCCACTGGTAGGGCGGAATGGGAGCCGGCTGAGGCGCTTGGCCTGGGGATCCGGTTGCCGAGGAGGGATCCAGGATAGGGGAAGAAGCGACAGGACGCGACATAACAAGATGTTTGGGCTTGGCTACAGTTGCATTATCCCCTGTTCTCTAGGTTCTTACCGATGCTGGTGGATAACCCCAAGCAGCGACTGTTTCTTGCTCTGCTTCCCCCTCCGGCCCTGCAAGAGCAGGTGACGGCCATCCAGCAAGAGTTTGCAGAGCAATTTGCCAGCCGAGCAGCTCTGCGCTCTCCCCCCCACATCACCCTGGTGCCGCCGTTCGAGTGGCCCAGTTCCGAGCTGCCAGCCTTGACGGGATCCCTAGAGGCCTTTGCCAAGCAGCAAACTCCCGTCGCCATCCAGTTATCCGGCTTTGGGGCCTTCGCGCCGCGTGTCATTTTTATTCACGTCGTGCCCTCCCCAGAACTGCAGCGGCTACAAGCTCAAGCCCATCACCACATGGGGCTCCTTCTCAACCGGAAAGAAACGACCGCTCAAGCCCGTCCGTTTGTGCCCCACATAACCGTGGCCTTTCGAGATCTAACCCCCGCCCACTTTCGCGCCGCCTGGCCAGAGTTCAAGACGCGTTCTTTCCAGAGTGCGTTTGTAGCGTCAGCTTTGACGCTCCTCCTCCACGACGGCAAACGTTGGCAGGTTTTTGCCCAGTTCTCGATGGGGGAATAATGGGGAACAGAAGAGGGTTGCCAACCGAAGCAGCCTACTCCACCCAGTGAGCGGCCATGTATTCCGCCAAGTCCAACACCCGCTGGGAGTAGCCCCACTCGTTGTCGTACCAAGCCATGACCTTGACCAGATCCCCATCCAGCACACTGGTCATCTCCGCATCCACAATGGCCGAGCAGTCGTGGCCGCGGTAGTCGATGGAGACCAAGGGAATATCCGAGTAGGCGAGGATCCCTTTCATCGTAGTTTCTGAGGCTTCTTTGAGGGCAGCGTTTACCTCCTCGGCAATCACGCGCCGCTCCGTCTGCACCACCAAGTCCACCAGAGACACATTGGGCGTGGGAACCCGTACCGCCACCCCATTCAGCTTGCCTTTCAGCTCCGGGATCACCAAAGCCACCGCCTTGGCCGCCCCCGTGGTGGTGGGCACCATGCTCAATGCTGCTGCCCGGGCCCGCCGCAGATCGCGGTGACCACCATCTAAGATCCGCTGGTCGCCGGTGTAACTGTGGGTGGTGGTCATGGTGGCACGGAGGACGCCGAACTTGTCCAGCAACACCTTGATGATCGGGGCAAGGCAGTTGGTGGTGCAGCTGGCGTTGCTGACAATGTTGTGCCGCACCGGGTCGTAGGTGTGTTGATTAACACCGTAGACAAACGTGGGAATGTCTCCCCCCTTGGCCGGGGCGGTGATCACCACCTTTTTGGCCCCCGCTTCTATGTGCTTAGAGGCACCCTGGTAGTCGACAAAAACACCTGTAGCTTCAATAACAAGATCCACCTTCCACTCTTTCCAGGGCAGGTTGCTGGGGTTGCGGTCGGAAACGGCATAGATATGCTTGCCGTTCACCACCAAACCGTTTTCTGCAGGCTCAACGTCTGCTCCCTGCAACGGCCCAAGGATGGAATCGTACTTGAGCAGGTGGGCAGCCGTGCGAGCATCTGAGGTGTCGTTGATGGCAACAATGTCCAGGTTGGACTGGGAGCGACCCAGCCAACAGCGCAAAAAGTTGCGACCAATGCGACCAAACCCGTTGATGGCTACCCTAACCACTGCTCCTGACCTCGCTGCTTGAAATCTCTTGGGGGCTGCTGCCTAGCACATGATATCGCAACCCCTGAACATTCTGAAGACAAAATTTGGGATCCAAGGGGTTGTCTTCGTGGACGTTGACCTGCAAACCTATGCGGAGCAGGGATTGAGCCTCTTTCAAGCGGGATAGCGCTGGTGCAGCAGAGCCATAGCCGAGGCTACATTTTCTACCCCTCGCTGCTCCAGAAGATCCGTGAACATACTATCCAGCCAGTAAAGGTGCTCGCTGATGATCTGGCTCCAGGCGCGGTAGAGTTTCACCTGGACTTCCAGGGGCAGCAGGATCAGCCCTTCGGTGGAAAGGCGTAGGGTTTGCACCTCGGTCATGCTCACTGCCGTAAAGGAGCGCCGCCGCCCCGTCAGCAGAGAAAGTTCCCCAAACAAGCGCCCGGCGTGCAGCGTGGCCAGCCAATAATCTCCCGGATGTCGCACGTACTGGCGACGCAGCTCCACCACTCCACTGAGGATCATGTACAGGTCACTGCTGGGATCCCCTTCCTGGAAGATCACCTGGCCTGGGGAAAAGCGGCTGGGCAACAGGGCTGCCGTCAATGCCTTCCACTCGGCATCTTCCAAGGATTGGAAGAGCAAATGCTCGCGAACACGCTCAAACGGATAACGGGGGCTGCTCATGATGTCGGTGGGCCAGAGGGGTACCTGAGGCCGGCTCCGTTTCATCCTACCGCTGCCGGCAGGGTGTTGGGAGATGGGAGAGAGTTGTCCCCAAAGAGTATCTAAGATGCAATGGAAAAGGTAGGTCGCTCCCAGGGATCCCATGCAGCCTGGCTCAATTGTCCGCTGCCGCAACCGCGAGTGGGTGGTGCTCCCCGCTGATTCAGAAGAAATTGTGGTGCTGCGGCCCCTCACCGGCACCCCAGAAGATGCGGTTTGCATTCACCGACACCTGATGAACCTTGTGGGCGGCACCTTGCCCTTCGAGCGAGTGGAGCCTACCGCCTTTCCTTGGCCCTCTGGGGATCATCCTGCCGATACCACCAGTACCCTTCTCCTCTGGCAGGCGGCCCGGCTGATTTTACGGGAGGGCGCAACTCCCTTTCGCTCTCTGGGGCGCCTCTCGATTCGGCCACGGGTATACCAGTTTGTGCCCTTGCTCATGGCGCTGCGCCTCGATCCGGTGCGGCTATTGATTGCCGACGACGTAGGGGTGGGCAAGACCATCGAGGCGCTGCTGATAGCCAGGGAGCTTTTGGATCGCGGCGAGATCCGACGCCTTTGTGTCCTGTGCCCTCCCTATTTGTGCGAGCAGTGGGCCAGCGAGCTGGCCGAGAAGTTTAACCTGGAGCCAGTGGTCATCCGCTCGGGAACGGTGGGGCAATTGGAGCGAAAAACCCCTGTTGGGCGCAGCCTCTACGAGCACTTTCCTGTCCAGGTGGCCAGCATTGACTTCGTCAAGACCGAGCGCAACCGCCACCCATTTCTGCAATTTTGTCCTGAGCTGGTCATTGCCGACGAAGTCCATGGGGCAGCGGCGGCCCATGGCAAAAACCAGCAGGAGCGCCACAGTCTGCTCAAAGCGGTGGCCCAAAACCCCAACCGCCACCTGATCCTGCTGACGGCAACTCCCCACAGCGGTGTCGAAGAGGCCTTCCGCTCGCTGCTGGGGCTGCTGCGGCCCGAGTTCGAGACATGGGATCTCCAGGATCTCAACGAAGACCAACGCGTCCAGCTAGCCCGTCATTTTGTCCAGCGCACGCGGCGAGATATTCGGGAAACTTGGCAGGAGCTCACCTGTTTTCCAACCCGGGAAGCTGAAGATGAAACCTACACCCTTTCTGAGGGGCAGCGCAAGCTGTTCGAGGACACCTATGGGTTTTGCTCGGAATTGGTGTGCACAGGGCAGCAACTAGAGAAGCGCCAGCAGCGAGTGCGCTACTGGGGAGCGCTGGCCCTTTTGCGCTGCGTAATGTCCAGCCCGGCGGCAGCAGTAGCGGCATTGCACAATCGCAGCGGAGCAACCCTGGAGGCAGAAGAAGAGGTTGAGGCAGAACTGAGCCGCTGGGTGTTCGAGTCGGCAGAAGAGCGTACCGACGATGAGCTGCCAACGCCAGCTCTTGAAGCCGCAGACCCAACCCTGCCGGATAGCGACCGCCGCCGGTTGCAGGCCCTGGCCCGTCTGGCCAAACAGCTCCAGGGCCCAGAGCACGACACCAAACTGGCGCGGGCCATCGAGCTGGTGAAAAAGTTGCTTCAGGAAGGTTTTCATCCCATCCTCTGGTGCCGCTACGTTGCCACTGCGGAGTATCTGGACAGTTACCTTCGGCAACAGCTGGGATCCCCAGCCCAAGTAGCCTGTGTAACGGGCAGGATGGGAGACGAGGAGCGGGAGGCCAGGATCGCGAACCTGGAAGTTGACCGACCACGGGTGCTGGTGGCCACCGACTGCCTCTCGGAAGGGATCAACCTGCAGGAAAAGTTTACAGCCGTCATCCACTACGACCTGCCCTGGAACCCCAATCGGCTGGAGCAGCGGGAGGGCCGGGTGGATCGCTACGGCCAAAAGGCCAGCCGGGTCAAGGTCATCCGCTTTTTTGGCCGCGACAACCCCGTAGATGGCGTGGTACTGGAGGTGTTGCTCAACAAAGCGCGGGAGATCCACCGCACCCTGGGCACCCACGTGCCTGTGCCGGAGGCTAGCGAAAGCGTTACCCAGGCTGTGCTCGAAGCCCTCTTCCTGCGCAAGGGACACTGGTCCGCCGAGCGCCAGCTAACCCTCGATCTTGGCGTGCCGGAAGTGGATGAGTTTCATCGGCGCTGGGATCGCTCTGTCGAACAGGAGCGGCGCAACCGCACCCGTTTTGCCCAGCGAGCCCTCAAGCCTGAGGCAGTGCAGCGGGAGCTGGAGGCCACCGATGCCGTGCTAGGGGATCCCGAAGCTGTGCGCGAATTCTTCCTGGCTGCCGCCCAGCGCCTCAACCTAGCCATAACCCCAGGGAAGCGGTCGGGGGTCTACCAGGTTAGCGTCGGCTCCGAAGCCACTGCCACCTTGCCGGAAGCCATTCGCCTGGCCCTGCCCTCTCCCAAAGGCGGGCGTTGGCTAATCAGCTTCGACTCGCCCACGCCCGAAGGTGCCGAATACATTGGCCGCAACCACCGCGTCGTGGTTGCCCTGGCCCAGTTTTTGCTGGAGGAAGCCCTCGACAACCCAGAGAAAGGGGATGCTGTCGTCTCCCGCTGCGGCGCTCTACGCACCCGAGCGGTAGTTGATCTTACAACTCTACTGCTGCTGCGGGTGCGCTACCTGGTGGAGCAACCCCAGGGGCAGCCTCTCTTGGCGGAAGAGGTGCTGGTGCTAGGCGGTGTTGGCCTGGAGAGCGGCGAGGCCCGCTGGCTGGAGACGGGCGCAGCTCTCCAACTGCTGGCCACGGCCAAGCCGGATGAGAACCTACCGCTAGCGGAAAAGCGGGAGCTGGTTCAGCATCTCCTGGCCTGTCTCGGCCCGTGGCAGGAGACAGAGGAAAACTGGGGAAGGGATCACCGGCTGCAGCAGGCGGCGCGGGAGCGGATTTTGCAGCGTGCTGCTGAGCTGGAGGCTGCCCATAGGCGCATCCGCCAAGCCGTGTCCCTACAGGGGCGGGGGCTGAAGGTGAAGCCGCAGCTTCCCCCCGATCTTTTAGGACTCCTTGTTCTCCAACCGGTGGTTTGCCGATGAGCGAGTTTTCTGGGGTACGCATCGAAGGAGGCCTGTTGGGGCCCGATATTCTCGAAAAGCTGCTGGCAGGGGATCTGCCAGGACAGAAGCCAGAAGACTTCGGCTTTAACAGCAAGCGCGGCCCAGTCGAAGAGATTGCCGCGGTCTTTGCCGATTGTCGAAAGTACTGGGAGGCCTTCCAGAGCCGCCTGCAGCGCCTGCCCGAAAGCGATCTCGCCACCAGCATCACCCGCGATGCCTGGGCGATCCCCTTCTTCAGTTTGCTGGGGATCGAGGTGCGCTATCAACCGCGCGCCTGCGAGGTGGACGGAATGAACTTCCCCATCTCGCATCGCATGGGCGAGGCGGAAGACGCGCCACCGGTGCACATCGTCGGCGCGCGCCAGGAGCTGGGCCGCGTGCCGGCTTCTGGCCGGCCTCGCCTGGCACCCCACTCGCTGCTGCAGGAGTATCTCAACCGCAGCGAGCACCTCTGGGGCATTGTTACCAACGGATTGACCCTGCGCCTCCTGCGGGACTCCACCTATGTGCGTCGGCAGGCCTATGTGGAGTTTGACCTGAAGCAGATCCTAGAGGAGCAGCGGTTTAACGACTTTGCCATCCTCTTTCGGCTGCTGCACCGCAGCCGCTTGCCCCAAACGGCAGAGCTAGCAGGGGATTGTCTGCTGGAAAAGTACTACCAACAGGCCCTGGAGCAGGGTGGCCGGGTACGGGAACGGCTGCGGGAGGGGGTTGAGGAGTGCATCAGGTTGCTGGCAAATGGGTTCCTGGCCCATCCCAAGAACCAGAGGCTGAGAGCGCGGCTCTTGTCGGATCCCAGGGAGCTCTACCGCCAACTGCTGCGCTTGGTCTACCGGTTCCTGTTCCTCTTGGTTTCCGAAGAGCGGGGGTTGATGAGCAGCGCGGCGCTCTATCGCGAGCACTACAGCGTGACGCGGCTGCGGCGGTTTTTGGATCGGCAA
>NZ_JBSSDE010000008.1:17500-91510 GCF_054060435.1 Thermostichus sp. MS-CIW-34
GCCGCGTGCCCCGGGCGCTTTCCGAAGTTGCTGCCCAACTGGCAGAGCTGACCAGCACTACCCCTGAGAGCTGCACCGAGTCCCTACGCCAGTTTCTGGCCCACGCCAGCAGCCTGCGGGAGGGCTCTAGCCGCGGCCCGGCCTTGAAGTTGCACCAGTTTATCTCCCAGGGCCGCACCCTCTATGCCACCCTGGAAAGTCGGGACAAGCGGCAGTTTTCCCTGGAAGGACAAGTGCAAGCAGGGGAAGGAAAGCTGTTTTTCCCCGTCAAGTTCTGCCGCCACTGTGGCCAGGACTACTACCACGTCCTCAGGTCAAAGACTCACTTCCTGCCCTATCCTCTGGGGGAAGAGGTTGAGGAAGGCGAAGACCAGCAGGCCGGCTACCTCAGCTTGGATCCCATTGACAACGAGTGGTCGCTGGAGCAGATCCCGGAAGATTGGTACACCCCTGAAAACCGGCTCAAACCCCACTGGAAAAAGCGCGTCCCCCAAGCAGTTTGGGTGCGCCCGGATGGCTCCTTTTCCGAGTACCCCCAGGCGGAGGCGCAGAAGATGTGGTGGCAGCCCCACCCCTTTTCCCTGTGCCTGGCCTGCGGCGAGTACTACAGTGAGCGGGAGCGGGAGTTCGCCAAGCTGGCTTCCCTCTCCAGCGAAGGCCGCTCCAGCGCCACCACCATCCTTGCCACCTCCCTGCTGCGCCATGCCGAGCAAACCCAGGCCGCTTGCAGCAAGCTGCTGACTTTTACCGACAACCGCCAGGACGCCTCCTTGCAGGCCGGCCACTTCAACGACTTTGTCCACGTGGCCCTTTTGCGGGCCGCGCTCTATGCTGCCCTGCAGGAGAAAAAAGAGCTGGGCTTTGACGAGGTGGCCCAGGAAGTGGTGCGGGCTTCTGGCCTGGAGCTTGCCGACATTGCCCAAAACCCGGCTTTGGATCCCGACTCGCCCAGTGCCGAGGAAGTGTGGCAGACCTTTAGCGAGCTAACCGAATACCGGCTCTATGAAGATCTGCGGCGCGGCTGGCGGGTTACCCACCCCAACTTGGAACAGGTGGGCCTGCTGAAAATCGAGTACCGCGGCCTCGGGGAGCTCTGCCAAAATTCAGCCCTGGCTTCCCTTCACCCCTGGTTTGCCCAAGCCAGCCCTGACGAGCAAGAGCAACTGCTGCGGGCTCTGTTGGATCGGTTTCGGCGCCAATTGGCCATCGATGTGCCCGTGCTCAAGGCAGAGCCCCAGAGAAGGCTGCGCCGGCGCGCCCAGCAATATCTCAATGAGTTTTGGGGCCTGGAAGAGCATGAGGAGTTGCGGACGGCTCGCTGCTTTGGCCAGAACCCTTCCCGGGAAAACGGGCAAATGCTCAGCCTGGGCCGCCGCAGCACCATTGGTCGCTTCCTCTGCAGGCGCCTTGATCTGAACCAAGAAGCCTACGACAGGTTTTTGGAGTCCCTGCTGTCTCTCCTGGTCAGCCAGGGCCTGCTACGGCGCCACGTGGAAAATGGCCAGGTAGCCTACCAGCTAGACGCCGGCTGTCTGCGCTGGTGTCTGGGGGATGGCCTGCCGCCGCCGGATCCTCTGTATTCCCGCAGCGCCCAGCAGGAGGGCTACACCTCTGTCCGCCGTCCCATCAACCCCTTCTTTCAGGAGCTCTACCGAGCCGGGGCAGCAGGGCTGGGATCCCTGGAGGCTAGGGAGCACACGGCTCAGGTGGTTCGGCCAGGAGAGCGGGAGCAGCGAGAAAGGCGCTTTCGCGGGGAGGATCAAGCTCGACGCCTTCCCTATTTGGTGTGCTCGCCAACCCTGGAGTTGGGGGTCGACATTGCCGATCTGGATCTGGTGCACCTGCGCAACGTTCCCCCAACGCCAGCCAACTACGCCCAGCGCAGCGGTCGGGCAGGCCGCCAGGGGCAGCCGGGACTCATCATCACCTATTGCGGGGCTTTCAATAGCCACGACCAGTACTACTTCCGCCGCCGCCCCGAGATGGTGGCCGGTCGCGTGCGCCCTCCCCGCCTGGATCTAGCCAACGAATCGCTGCTGCGCGCTCACATCCACGCCGTTTGGTTGGCTCAGGTGCGCCTGCCCCTAGGCAATTCCATTGAAACCGTCATCGACGCGGATCGGGAAGAGCTGCCCCTCAGGGAGACAGTGGCCCAGCAAATCCAACTTGAGGAGTCTGCCCGCCAACAAGTGAAGGAGCAGGTGCAGAAGCTGCTGGCCGCCGATCGCCAACTCCTAGATAAAAGCGGCTGGTTTAGCGAGCGCTGGCTTCAGCAGGTCATTGAAGAGGCACCCCAGGCTTTTGACCGAGCTTTCGATCGCTGGCGAGAGCTCTATCGGGCTGCCACGCAGCAGTTGGAAGCCGCTAACCGCCAGCTCCAGACGACTCGCCAAAAGAAAGACCAACAGGAAGCCGAGCGCCGCCAGCAAGAAGCCCTGCGCCAGCGCAACTTGCTGCTGCAGATTGGAACCCAGCGGGAGGAAAGCGACTTCTATCCCTACCGCTATTTGGCTAGCGAAGGCTTCTTGCCCGGCTACAACTTCCCTGCCTTGCCGGTGCGGGCCTGGGTGCCCCGCGGCAGCGAGGGCGAGTTCATCGCCCGGCCTCGCTTTTTGGCTATCCGCGAGTTTGCTCCCCACAACTTCCTCTACCATGAGGGCTGCCAGTGGGAAGCAGTGGCGTTTCAGGCTCCGCCCGGCGGCCTGGAGGAGCGCAAAAGTAGCCACAAGCTCTGTTTTAGCTGTGGGGCCTTTGCCGATCCCCACCTGGATTGCTGCCCCGTCTGCGGCACCCAGTTCGATGGGCAAAACAGCCTCTTTACCCAGCTTCTGGAAATGCCCAATGTGCGCATGCGGCGGCGGGATCGCATTACTGCCGACGAAGAAGAGCGGCGGCGACAGGGATACGAGCTGCAGACTTTCTTTCAGTTTGCTCCCGAAAGTTCAGGCTACCGCGTCCAGGAAGCCGACGTGCTAAGGGGCGAAACTCCCCTGCTGCAGTTGCGCTATGCCCCAGCCGCCACGCTGCTGCGCATCAACTCCGGCTGGCGGGGCAGTGGGGGGCGAGGTTTCCTGGTCAACTTTGACAATGGCGAAGTCCCTTCTCGAGATCAGCTTGGGGGCAATAGGGCTAGCTCGTCTAGCCAGATGTCCTTGCAGCCCATCCGCCTGGCAGTGCGCGCTACCCAAAACCTCTTGCTGGTGCGGCTGGTTCAGCCCAGCCTGGGGAATCTGCAGGCCCTAGAAACGACCCTGCGCTATGCCCTCAAGCGGGGCATCGAGGAGACCTTTGAGCTGGAGGAGACGGAGCTGGCGGCCGAGTCCATTGGCCAGGGATCCCATCGCGCCATCCTCCTCTACGAGACCGCCGAAGGGGGAGCTGGCGTCCTGCGGCGGCTGGTGGAAGAGCCCCATGCCCTTGCCGAGGTGGCCCAAGTGGCTCTGGAGATCTGCCACTTCCAGCTTTCGGAAGAGGGGATCCAAGATCGGCGACCGGAGTGCCGGGCAGCCTGCTACGAGTGCCTGCTTAGCTACGCCAACCAAAGGGAGGCCCTGCAGCTTGACCGCTATCAGATCCGGGATCTTTTGGGCCTGCTGGCCAACAGCCGCACCGAGCTGCGCTCCCTGGGTCGCTCCCGCCAAGAGCACCTGGAGTGGCTGCGCCAGCTCCTGGACCCTCGCTCTGAACTGGAGCGCCGCTTTCTCGAAACGCTGGCAGCAGGAGGGTATCGGCTGCCTGAGGATGCCCAGAAAGCCATTGCCGATCCCGACTGCGTCGTTGACTTCTTCTACAGCCCCAACATCTGCATCTTCTGCGATGGCCCAGTCCACGACCAGCCTGCCCAAGCGGAACGGGATCGCCAACTGCGCTCGCAGCTGCAGGGACGGGGCTACCGCGTGCTTGTTCTGCGCTACAACCAAGATTTGCAAGAGCAGCTGGCTCGCTACCCAGAAGTATTTGGCAAGGGCAGCTAGTCCTGCTGGTGGGAAAACAGATAAGCTCCCACAAAAGCCAGGATTACCGCCAAGCCGCCCAAAACTCCCACCGTGTACCAGGGAAACTCCGCAAGCGGCTGGTAGGCGGCTGCCCGCATGCCAATGCTGGCGTAGGAAAGGGGCAGGCAATAGACCAGCACCTGCAGGTAGGTCGGCAACTGGGCGGGATCGAAAAAGGTGGCCCCTAGGAAAGACATGGGCGTAATCAAAAAGTTGGTTAGCACGCCCACACTCTCCAGGCTGGGCACCTTCAAGCCAGCAATTACCCCAATGCCGGCAAAGACGGTGCAATCCAAAAGTAGAACCAACAGCGACAAGGGGTGAAGCAGGCCCCAGGCCCCCGTACCCAGCACCCCCACCGCCAACACCCCCAAGGCCGTCAGCAGGCCGCGGGCAATGCCCGCCAGCACCTTGCCCAGATGCAAAGACAAGGGGTGCACCGGCAACAGCAGCAGCTCTTCAAAGCTCTTGGTAAATAGCCGCGATCCACAGATGGAGAAGGTGGTGCCGGCAAAGCTGATGGTCATGGCGGAAAGGGCCACCATCCCCGGCAAAATAAAGCGCAGGTAGGAGCCTGCCGCCGTGGATCCCACCACATCGGCCAGAGCCTCTGAACGCAGGGATCCCCCCAAGCCCACCCCAAAGGCGACAATGTAGATGAGGGGGGCCACCAGACCTGAGGCCACCACCTGCCAAACTCGCCCCCGCAGATCCAGCCAGTCGCGCCAGAAGATGGTTAAACTGTCTTCCCAGATTCGCTGATAGGGTAGGGTCAGGGCACGGCTTACCATAGGTTTTCTTCGCTGTATTAGAGGCCTTCTTGTTTTCTGCTGCCGCGGCCGTGGGGAACTGCTTGCTGCTCCCTACTAGTAACCGTAGTAGTTGGAGCGCCGCGACCGCCACCAGGCCACCGGCAGCGCCAATGCCTTGCTGAGAGTGGACACGTAAGCGCGGGTGCGAAAAACCTGGTAGTGGTTGCGCTCGATGGCGTTGAGAATCTGCCGGTAGAGCATCAAGGAAGCGGCTACCGGCCAGCGGGAGTCCGGCTGCAGGGTAGGGATCCCCCGTTCCGCTTGGGCATAGAGCTCTCTAGCCCGCCGGATCTCATAGTCCATCAAAGCCATCCAGCGCTCGTCAATAACATAGTTAAACAGGTCCCGCTCGGAGTAGTTGAAGCGGCGCAGATCTTCCAGGGGGATGTAGATCCGCCCGCGGCGGGCGTCCTCTCCCACATCCCGCAAGATGTTGGTGAGCTGCATGGCGATCCCCAGCGCCACCGCCTCCTCGCGGCCATCCCGGCCCGGCACAAACCCCATGATCTCCGAGCACATCAGCCCCACCACCCCGGCCACGCGGTAGCAGTAGACCCGCAGATCTTCCCAGGTGGCGTAGCGCCGCGTATCCAAGTCCATGCTCTGCCCCCGCAGCATCTCGCGAAACGGCTCGATGGAAAGGCGGTAGGTGCGGATGGTGTGGATCAAAGCAAGGTCCGTGGGGACTTGCGGCTCGCCTCCCTGGAAGAGCGACTCCAGATGGGATCCCCACTGCTCCAGCTTGCTGCGGGTGACCTCCACCTCTGCCTGGCTGGCTTCCAGTCCATCCAGCAACTCATCGGTTTGCCGCAGCCAAGCGTAGATGGCCCAGATGGCCCGCCGTTTGGACTGGGGCAAGAGCAGGGATCCCAGGTAGAAAGTCTTAGCGTGCTTGGCCGTAATCTGGCGACAGAGGGCAAAAGATTGCTCAAGTGGACTCATCTGGCTATCTCCAGGAGCACAGGGCCAGGATAGAGAAGGAAGAGGAACGGCGAGGGCACATATCAACACTACGGGAAAGCGGACGCCGCGGATAGCCTAGAAGAGGTTGTGGGGAAAAGAAAGATTCAAAAGGCATAGGAGGCGGACGGCGGAGAGCTAGACCCCCGCAGCTGCCAGAGTTGAGGCCGAGACAGAAGCGCGTTGAAATGGGATCCCCTTGTTGATGGCCTCCGCCGCCCACTTGCCGGAGAGGATGGCCCCCTCCATGCTGCCCAGGAAGGGCTGTAGGGTGTAGCTGCCCGCCAAGAAGAAGTTGGGAATAGGGGTAACTTGAGTGGGGCGATACTGCTGTCTGCCAGGGGTAGCCTTGTAGACCGAGCGCGGCGTTTTCACCACCACCCACTTGCGCACGCGGGCGGGGTTGGGGCCGGTGAGGTGCTGGGGGAAGAGTTTTTTCAGCTCCTCCAGCGTGGCGGCAAAGATCTCCTCATCGCCGCGATCAATCCACTCGGCAGCCGGAGCCAGCACCAGCTCCAACATGGACCGCTCCGGATCGGCATAGGCCCGGCAGGTGTTGCTCATGTCGGCATACACGCTCAATAGCGGCGAGCGGGAAAACAAGGAGTGATCGATGTGAGTAATCTTGCGGTCAAACCAGATCTGCAGGCTAATTACTGGCACCCCCTCCAGTTCACGCAGCTTTTGGAAAAAGGGGATCCCTTGCCATTGGGGCGGCAGCAGCTCCTTGAGCGCGTCCACCGAAAGGGCCGAGACATAGGCATCGGCAGTCACCTCCACCGGCCCAGAGGGGGTGGCTAAGCAAAACCCGGCCACGCTGTTATCGAGGTTGAGACGAATGTCCTGCAACGCCGCCTTCAAATGCACTTCCCCCCCACGGGCGACAATGTAGTCCACCATCGGCTGGCAGAGCCGCTCTGGGGGAGCGCCGTCTAGGTAGGCAATCCTAGAGCCATCTTTTTGCTGCAAAAAGCGGTTCAAGGCCGTCAGGGGCACCATGGCCGAGATCTCCTCCGGGTTGATGAAGGCCAGGGCCTTGGAGACGGCAATGAAAATATCGGTGTTGACCCGCTCGTCAATACCCTGCCGCCGCAGCCATTCCAAGAGGCTATAGCGATCCATCTGCTCCACATAGCGCTGGCCGCGAATCATGGCCGGCACCAGCCCCAGGGCAAACTTCACCTTTTCCCCCCAGGTGAGCATGTCGTTGTTGCGCAAGATGCCGACAATGGCGTTGAAAGGAGCGGGAATATCCGGCAGGTCAAAGCGGGAATAGGTGCCCGGCTTGTCCGGCTGGTTGAAAATCAAGCTGTGTTCCTTCCACTGCAGGCGATCGGAGATGCCCAGCTCCCGGAACAGCTGCAACGTGTTGGGGTAGGCGCCAAAAAAGTTGTGCAGCCCCGTCTCGATCCAGTCGCCGTCGGCATCTTTCCAGGCAGCCACCAGGCCACCCAAAACATCCCGCCGCTCAAAGAGGAGCGGTTGATGCCCGGCATCGCAGAGATACTTGGCACAGGCCAGCCCGGCCAGCCCGCCACCAGCAATGGCAACACGCATGAGGGTAACGACAAAGCAACATTTTTATTCTATTTGCAAACCGTTACAATTGCCGGGGCCAAGGGGCAGACGGAAGGCCGACCCAGCAAAAGCAGCGGAACAAGGGGATCCCGAAGCCCATCTGTCTCACTGCCGGGATCCCAATCGCTGGTAGGATACATACGGAAGAAAAAGTAAAGATTTTCCGCAGTCCGGGGGGAAAGACAACGATGGCCAAACAAACACTGGGATCCCTGCTGTCATCCGGCTTTGATTTAAACGGCAAGCGCGTGCTGGTGCGCGCCGATTTCAATGTCCCCTTGGACGCCCAGGGCAACATCACCGACGACACCCGCATTCGGGCTGCTCTGCCCACCGTCCAGGCCCTCATCCAAGCGGGCGCCAAAGTGATCCTCGCCAGCCACCTGGGCCGCCCCGTCAAAAAAGACAAAGAGACAGGCGCGGTTAAGGTCGCCCGCGAGGGCAATAGCCTGGCCCCCGTGGCCACCCGTCTTTCTCAATTGCTGGGCCAGCCGGTTGCCTTTGCCCCCGACTGCATCGGCCCTGAGGCCGAGGCGGTAGTGAACCGCCTGGAAAACGGCCAGGTGGCCCTGCTGGAAAACGTCCGCTTCTACCCAGAAGAGGAGGACAACGACCCGGAATTTGCCCGCAAGCTGGCCTCACTGGCCGACCTGTTTGTCAACGACGCCTTTGGCAGTGCCCACCGCGCCCACGCCTCTACTGCCGGCGTTACCGCCTATCTCCAGCCTGCTGTGGCCGGCTACCTGGTGGAAAGGGAGCTGCAATTCCTCTCCGGCGCCATCGAGAATCCGCGGCGCCCCTTGGCGGCCATCATCGGCGGCTCCAAAGTCTCCACTAAGATCGGCGTCATTGAGCGGCTCCTGGAAAAAGTGGACAAGCTCCTGCTGGGCGGCGGCATGATCTTTACCTTTTACCAAGCCCAAGGGATCCAAACCGGCAAGTCTTTGGTGGAAACCGACAAGCTGGATCTGGCCCGCTCCCTGATGGAAAAAGCCAAAGAGCGGGGGGTGGAGCTGCTGCTGCCGGTGGATGTGGTGGTAGCCGATAGGTTTGACAAAGATGCCCAGGCCCAGACCGTTTCCATCCACGCCATCCCCGAGGATTGGATGGGCTTGGACATCGGCCCGGAATCGATCAAAGCCTTCCAGGCTGCCCTGCAGGGGTGCCAAACCGTGGTCTGGAACGGGCCGATGGGCGTCTTTGAGTTTGACCGCTTTGCCGTGGGCACAGAAGCCATCGCCCGCACCCTGGCCGATCTCACTCAAGCGGGAGCCACCACCATCATCGGCGGCGGCGACTCGGTGGCAGCTGTCGAGAAAGTTGGCCTCGCTGACAAGATGACCCATATCTCCACCGGCGGCGGGGCCAGCCTGGAGCTATTGGAAGGGAAGGTGCTGCCCGGCATTGCCGCTCTCACAGAAGCGTAGGTTCCTCCTTCGGGTCGCAGCCCCTCCAATCCAAAAACCAAGCCAAAAAGTAGGGGCTGGATTCAGCCCCTCCTAACTTTAGTCGGTGTAGATCGCTGCAGCGATGGCGAGACAGGATCCGGCTTAGTGCATCACCACTTTAACGTTGGCGTTGTTCAAGCCAGGACGCTTCACCTCGGCCAAGGTCTTGTTGACGGCGTACTTCTGGTTGATGGAGTTGATCAACTCGGTCTGGTTGTGCTTCTTGGCCACGCCCCACAGATCGGCGATCAGGTCGTAGGAACCGTCGGGATTCTTCGACCAGCCCAGATCGTAGTCGCCTTCCAACTGAGCCACGATGTCAGCGCGAACACGCTGGCCGTTGTAGCCACGCACGTCGGCGTTCAGCTTAACGGTGTAGCCGAGATCGCGCAGAGAGTTGATCAGGATTTGGCTATCGGTGATCTTGGTACGCAAGGTGCTAAAATGAGACATGGTGTTTCTCTCCTGTGTGTAGGGGTTGGAACATCAACACAAACAATGGGCACTGTTCTTTGGGGAAGGTTTGGGCCCTGCCGTCCCTGCTTCTGTCAAGGTAGCTTTGGATCCTCACCTCCTCCTAGAACTCCAGCCGCTGGTACTCGGCTACAGAGGCCGCTGCAGGCCGAGCCCGCTGCTGGGCCCATTCCCTCAACGCTACCACTTGCTCCGTCATGGTGCGAGATAGCGGTTGAGTTGCTTTCGTTGCTGCCAGAATGTCCAGCTGGGTAAACTCACGGTTCTGGGCAAACGCTTCGTACATGGCAGCAATCAAAACTTGTTCGATCTCTGCGCCGGAGAAGCCCTCACAGGCGGCAGCTAGCTGGCGCAGGTTAAAGCGGCTGATATCGCGCCGCCGCTTCTGCAGGTGGATCCGAAAGATCTCGATGCGCTCGTTGATGTTGGGCAAGTCCACGAAGAAGATTTCGTCAAAACGGCCCTTGCGCAAGAATTCGCCCGGCAGACGGTCCACACGGTTGGCGGTGGCCATGACAAAGACCGGCGAGCGCTTCTCCTGCATCCAGGTTAGGAAAGAGCCAAAGATGCGGCTGGAGGTGCCCCCGTCAGAATCGCTGGAGCCTGCTGATCCAGCAAAGGCTTTGTCCAGCTCGTCGATGAAAAGGATGGCAGGGGCGAGAGATTCAGCAGTTCGCAGGGCACTGCGCAGATTCGCTTCCGATTTGCCCACCATGGAGCCATCATAAACGCGGCCCATGTCCAGACGCAGCAGGGGCAGGCCCCAGAGACGGGCAGTGGTCTTGGCGATCAGCGACTTACCGCAGCCAGGCACGCCCAGGATCAGCATACCCTTGGGTTGGGGCAGTCCATAGGCGCGGGCCCGCTCAGTGAAGGCCTCAGAACGTTGCAGCAGCCAGCGCTTCAGCTCTTCCAGACCGCCAACGGCGTCGATGGTCTCGTCCTCTTCGATAAACTCGAGAATGCCGTTGCGCCGGATCAGTTGCTTCTTCTCAGAGAGGATGATGTCTACTTCTGCCTCGGTGAGGCGACCATGCATCACCACAGCCTTGCGGTAGACTTTTTCTGCCTCGTCCTGCGTTAGGCCCAGGGCCGCCTTGAGCAACTTTTCGCGGGTATCAGGAGCCAAAGGCAGGGAGCGCGGGATCTGCTCCAGCTGGCGGTTGAGGGCGCGCTCCAATGTGGCCATGTCCGGCAGGGGGAAGTCCACTACGCAAATGTCTTTCTCCAGCTCGACCGGGATCACCTGCACCGGCGACATGAGCAGGATGGTTTTGTGGGATCCCTTCAGGCTGGCAATAGCATCCCGCAGCCAGCGCTTCACCTCGGTGTTGTCCAAGAAGTCATGTAGGTCTTTGAAGACGCAGATGGCGGGATCCTTTTGCTCCATTACCCACTGGATGGCGGGCTGGGGGGATTGGGTGTTGTGCTGGGTGAGGCTGCGGGGGTTGCCGTATTCGACGATGCCGTGGGTAACTGTCCAAATGAATAGGCGACGCTGAGGCTTAAGGGTGCGGGCAATTGCTGCCAGAGCCGCTTCTGCCCGTTCCTCCTCTGGAGTCAGCAGGTACAGCAGTGGGTATTGAGCTTGAATGAGGATGCCTAGCTCTTGCATGGGAAACACCAACTGCAGAGGGGAAATTTCAGGAGCCGCCAGAACGGTTGAAAAATGGGGTTCGAGTTGCCTAGGTATTGGATCGCACTTGGGAGTACGCCCTTGTTGGATGGATTTTGAGAGGATTTTAGAAGCTTTCTGTGTTGCTGTCTGCTCCTATCAGCTCAAGTTCCTGAAGGGGGCCTGCTTGGGAGCGTTCTAGCAGGGTACCAGAGCATCCTGCCGTTGCTCTTCCGAGCCAGCAGCCGATCCCCAGTATTCTGGCTCCACCTCTTCAAGGATGGCTTCGGCAGCCGATGTCTGGTGCAGGGAAACCACCTCTCCATCGCGGATAACAAATGGGTGACTACACTTGGGACATTGATGGACACGATAGGCGCTACCTTGTACCCCTTCAATGACCTCTGGGTGAAGCAGATAGAAGGTAATGGCCTTCTCTGCCACTGCCGACATCGGCTCCCGCTCCACGGCAGCCCGAATCTTCAGATTCCGGTGCAGCTCAGGTGAGAGATACAGGGTCACCTTCTGCTTGGACTCTGTGCCTTCCACTACCTCTGGCCGATGATTCATGGCTAACCGCTTTCTTTGAATTGCTTGCCAAACTTGGGGCCTATCATAGCCAGTCTGCCGGCTTGACGGCAAGTTTTTAACAATCTGTAACAAACAATTTTCTTGATGGCCCTCTGTGGATACCTGCGGCTGGGGGAGTAGGCTAGGTGGAAGACAAGGAGCGGAATGTCCAGTCCCTATGGAACGCTTGATCAACACCCTCAGCAAAAATTTCTCTAGCTGGGGCCGCCGTGCCCTGGTGCAGGCCAGCGATGGTTTGGCCAGCTTGAGAGACACTGCCGTGGATAACGGCAATCTGTTACTCTGCAAGGCTCGCATCGCGTTCGCGGATGCCAGCTTCACCACCCTAAAGGCAATTCGGTCTCGCTTTGGCGCCAGTCGCTGACGGTTGGGCAGAAGCACCCTGCTAGCCGCCCAGATCTTGCAGCCGATAGAGGCTGGCATAGAGCCCGCTGAGGGCCATGAGCTCGGCATGGGATCCCTGCTCTTTGAGTTCCCCCCGCTGCAGAACCAAGATGCGATCCACATCGCGGATGGTGGAAAGGCGGTGGGCGATGATCAGGGCGGTGCGATCCCGCAGCAGGGTGTCTAGAGCCGATTGCAGGAGGGCTTCGGTGCCCACATCCAGGCTGGCCGTGGCCTCATCCAAAACCAAGATTTTGGGATCCCGCCACATGGCCCGCACAAAGCTGATAAGCTGTTTCTGGCCGCTGGAGAGGTTGCTGCCCCGCTCTCGCACGGGGGTGGCGTAGCCTTGGGGCAAATCGCGGAGGAAGTCATGCAGGTTGAGTTGGCGGGCGACCTGCTCCACTGCCGCTAGATCTGCCTTCTCTCCTAGGGTGATGTTTTGCTGGATATCCCCGGAAAACAAAAATCCATCCTGCAGGATTACCCCTAGGTGGCGGTGCAGCTCAGCCTGGGGGAGATCCCGAATATCAACGCCGTCAATGCGAATGGAGCCGTGGGTTACGTCATAGAGGCGGCAGAGCAAGCGGATGATGGAGCTTTTCCCGGCTCCCGTGGGCCCCACCAGGGCCACTTTTTCTCCGGGGCGGATGGTGAAGGTGAGGTCTTTCAGCACCCACTCCCCGGGGTTGTAGGCAAACCAAACGTGCTCAAACTGCACCTCTCCCTTAGCATCGGGGGGTAGGTGGCGGGGCTGAGCGGGATCCCGGATGGCGACCGGCAGGCTGAGGATGGCGTCGATGCGCTCGACGGCGGTGAACCCCGCCTGCAGGGCGGTGAACTTTTCCGCCAACTGCCGCAGCGGGTTGAAAAACCGTTGCGAAAAGAGAATAAAGGCGTAGAGGCTGCCAAAGGTGAGGGGTTCCCCGGGCAGGGGCAGGGATCCCGTCCATCCCCCTCCAAGTGAGCCCCTACCGGTTGACATCACCTGCTGCCCGCCCACCCAGAGCAGGGCCGCCACGGCCAGCCAAGACACCCACTCCAAAACGGCAGAAAGGGCAGAATCATAAAGGATGGTTTGATCCACTTCCCGGATGTAGCGGCGGTTCATGGTTTGAAAAATCTCGCTATTGAGCCGCTCCCGCCGAAACAGTTGCACCACGGTAATGCCCAAGATGTTCTCCTGGATCCAGGAGTTCAGCTTGGAGAGTTCTTCGCGCACGCGAAAGTTGGCATCCCGAAAGCGGCGCTGCAACTCGAGGACAACAGCGCTGATGGGCAGGACGATGAGGATTAGCAGCAAGCCCAGATCCCAGCGTTGGCTGAGCATGACCACCGCGATCACCCCCAGAGTAAACAGGTCGCTGACAATGCCGACGGCACCGGTGGAAAAGACATCTCCCAGGGCTTCCACATCGTTGGTGATGCGGGTGATCAACTTGCCCACCGGGGTGCGGTCGAAAAACTGAGCCGGCAAGGCCAGAATGTGGGCGAAGAGATCGTCGCGGATGTCGCGGGTCATCAACTGCCCCAGCTTTTGGCTGACATACCCTTCCAGGGCTTGGAAGAGCCAGCGAACCAGCACCGTCAGGATCAACAGCCCCACATAGAGCCAAAGGTCGGAGAGGATCCCGGCCTCACCTCGTTCCAGCGCTCGGGCAATGGGGCCATCCAGAGCCCGCTGTAGGATCAGAGGCTGCACCGCATCCGCCAAGGCCAAAGGGGGCAGAAAGGCCAAGGCCGCCAACACCAGCCTGAGGTGCCGACGGGCATAGGGCCAGAGCAGCCGCAGCAGCCGCCAATCGCTTTCTCGCCGCGGGCGGGGATCCCTACTTAAATCGGTATCGGGGGGAGAGGCGGCAAGGCTCACAGGCTTACACCCGAGAACAACAAAGACAACTCATAGAGAGCAGTAAACTACCCGACTCCGACCGCTAAAGCGGTACGGAGCGGGCTTTCGGTAGCCCTGCAGTTGGCAAGCCAACCACGAACCTCTAGGCTGGTTTACGACAGCCCCCAAAAGCGCAATCACATTCGCACCATTCAAATCCGCATCCCCTTCCCATCCACAGTGTCCACACTTAAACTTCTTTCCACTGCGGTAGGATTGCGCAGGGTCGGGATGAATGTGCAAACACCGGTGGCAGGTCTGCGACGTGTAGGCAGGCGGCACCAGAATCAAAGCAACCCCTGCACGCAGAGCCTTGTACTCCAAAAATTGACGGAGTTGATAAAACGCCCAACTGTTGGCCCTGCGCCGTTCAGTTTTACTGCGGGGTTGTTGGTTGATGCGCTCCCGGATCCCTGTCAGGTCTTCCAGGGCGATAGCGCTGTTTGTCGCCTTTGCCCTAGAGACAATAGCTTTGGAGATGCGATGATTGACCCACGCCTGAAAGCGTCTCTCCTTGCCAGACAGCCGTTGCAACAGTTCTCTGCATCTGCGCCGCGAACTGCGGGTGCCCTTACTGGCTTTGCGTTGAAGTACCGCCCTCAACCGCGAGTGATGGTCTCGGACTTTGTTCAACTGCTGTCCATTCCAGTTATCTCCTTCCGATGTATGAGCAATATCCGTCCTTCCCAAGTCCACCCCCAGCACTCTGCCCGTGCGTTGCGGCGGGGATGGCTCCGCTTCCACGCGGATCTGAATAGAGTAGGAGCCGTCTTTGCGCTTGACCAGAGTGGCAGATTTGGGATTGGAGCCTGCCAACTGTTCTCTCTGGTAACGGCCAATCGCCAGCTCAAAGCGCTCTCGACCCTCCACCGTGGTCAGCGACACCGTCCAGTCTTTCTCGCGGAACGAAAAGATACGTGCATCGTAGGTAGCGAAGCCCCCTTTGAACGCTTTGACGGGGCGGTTTTTCTGTTGGGCAACTTTACGGGCGCCGGCCAGCCGTCTGCAGACCTGCTGGTCGCGTAAGCGGGACGTAGTCCTTGCCAAGTTACTGGACAAGCCGAACCGGGCACGGATTTCGCGGTAGCACAGAGACTGGAGCTTAACGGCGTTGGCGACTTTCTCCGGCGTGTTCTGGTTGACCCAATTCAAGGCTTGGCCAAAAGCCTCCAAAGTCGCGTCCAATTTGGCGGCTTGCGACTGGGACACCTTGAGCTTGCAGGAGACGGTCAGGACTTGGGTCATGGTTCTATTGTGACTTCCGCATTCCTCCCGGCACTGACCCTACGGGTACAGTGCGGGGCTCCTGCGATTTCTAGCTGATCTACTCTAAGCGCTCTCCCTGAGGGAGAGGGAGTTTGGGATCCGCAAGGGTTTCCTCGCCATTGGGAATGGCTATAGCTGCACCCCTAATGGCTCTGGGACGGACGGAAAACTGGCCGCTTCAGGAGCTTCTGGCCGCTCGGTTCGGGCAGGCTGTAGGCAGCTTGATGAGGAGAAACCGGCAATGTCTTACTCAACCTCTTACTCCGTGTCTTACTCGAAAATCTTTTTCCCAGTTTGGGTGGCGGGGCTGGTGTTGTTGATTGGCGGTGGGATCCTGTTTGTCCTGCTGCGGGCTTTTGGGCTACCTATTGGGGAGCTGGCCGATTGGGCCATTGGGATCGCCAGCTTTTGGTGGCTGGTGGTGATCGTCACCCTTCCCTGGAACCTCTACTTTCAGGCCAAGGCCGTTCAGCAGGAGGCGGTCGTGTCTCAGGAACGAGGGATCCCGGTGGAAGATTCAACCTTGGCTTTCCTACAAAAGCTCAGCCGCTGGTCGTTGCGCGTGGCCATTGCCCTGCATGGGCTGTCGGCTCTAGCTTTCTATGGCTTGGCCGTTGGGCAAGTCACCCCCATTGGCTACCCCAGCGCCGTGGCTGCGGTGTTGTTAACGGCTCTGCGCCCGGCCATCCGGGGCTACGAGTATTTGGCCGACCGCTTGGCCCAGTTGCAAGGGCAAATCCAGATCCCTCGCGAAGATGCCCTCGAGCTGGCGGAACGACTAGAGCAGTTGCAGCGCCAAGTCGAGCAGTTGCAGGAGCAATGGGATCCCGGCAAGCCCGGTTCTTGGGCCCAACAAGAGGAAGAAACCCGGCGCTACCTGCGGCAGGAGCTGGCCGCGCTCAAAGCCCAACTGGAACAGTTGCGGGCCAGCAACGAGCTGGAGCACAGGCAATTGCGCCAGGAGACCCACCAAGCTGTGGCTCAGCTCAGTGTGGATAGCCAGTTTCTCGGCCATGTGCGGGAGATCCTGCGCTTTATCAAGGAAGCTTAGCGGGATCCGTTGTTCAGTCCTTCCAACTGAGCGGAAAACTGAGAAGGAACCAGCTTGGTGCCCACCCCGGCATCGGTCAAAATCTCCAGCAGCAGAGAGTGAGGGGATCCCCCATCCAGAATGTGGGCTGCCCGCACCCCTTGTGCCAAGGCGCGAATGCAACACTGCACCTTCGGGATCATGCCGCCCTTGACGACACCGGCTTGGATCAACTGGCGAGCCGTCTCGATATCCAGCAACGTAATCAGAGAGCTGCGATCCTGAGGATCTTTGAGAATGCCAGGGGTGTCGGTGAGCAAAATCAGCTTTTCTGCCCCCAGAGAGGCCGCCAGTTCTCCCGCCACCGTATCGGCGTTGATGTTGTAGGCTTGGCCCGTCTCATCGGCAGCCACACTGGAGATCACCGGAATCTGTCCACCTTCCAATAGGGTTTGCAGCAACTGGGGGTTGATACTGCTCACTTCCCCAACAAAGCCAATCTCCGCCCGGCCCTGGGATCGCGCCTTGATCAAGTTGCCATCTCGCCCGCACAGCCCCACCGCCGATCCGCCGGCCAAGCTGATGAGCTGCACGATCTGCTTGTTGACCTTGCCCACCAACACCATCTCCACTACTTCCATGGTGGCGGCATCGGTAACCCGCAAGCCATCCACAAACTTGAAGGGAATGTCCAGTTTTTGTAGCCAACTGTTGATCTCCGGCCCCCCCCCATGCACCAACACCGGGCGGATCCCCACACAGGCCAGAAAGACGATGTCTCGGAGCACCTCGGCCCGTCGCTCTTGGTGCACCATGGCTGCGCCGCCGTATTTGATGACAATAACGCGGCCCTGGTACTGCTGAATGTAGGGTAAAGCCTCGATGAGGATCTGCGCCCGCGTAAGGGGATCACACGCCGACCCGGTCGCCTCAGAAAGGGAAGAGTTGGTTTGCACTGCTGTAAGTCCCTAGAAGTCCAGAAAACCTGACCCAGAGTATCGCATCCTGCAGATCCTCAGGTATGGAACGGGATCGCCAGCAAAGGCAATAGGGACAACCCCAACCAGGCCCAACCCCGAATGGAAGAAGAATGGGGTAGGGGATCGACGGGCCCTGACTCTGCCTGCTGCAGCAGGGCATCGATACGCTCTTGCAGCCGCTGCCTTGGGTCTGAACTCACGGCCATTGCAAAGCCAACCCAAGCTGCCGCCGGTTGCTCCACCACGCCATAGCCCACCACCTGCAGCAGGGCCTCTCCCAACAACAAGGGATCCACCCGTTGGGCCGCCCAGCGATCCGCCCGCAGCTCCCGTAGGGTGAGCAATTCCTCCCACAGGGCCTCGGTGTTGGGCAGCCAGCCGGTGAGGCGTCGCAGCCAGCCCACTCCAAACATCCAGAGGGTATCGCGGTAGTGGCGATGGGCCTCTTCGTGGGCGATTACGGCCCGCAAGTGCTCATCATCCAACTGCTCCAGCAGGCCGCGGCTGACCACCAACTGGGCATTCCACACCCCCACTTGGGCAGCAAAAGGAATCTCCAAATCCAGCACGTAGGCCGGAGAGCCATGCAAATCCACCTGGGCCAGAGCTTGCAGATGGGCACGTCGATAGGAGCGCCAGTATTCCCAAATCCAGTGCAAGGCCACGCCGCCGGCCACGGCCAGCAACAGCAGGGCACAGCCGTAGCAGAACCAGCCCCCTGCTCCGGCCATTTGTCCCCACGGCCCCATCCAGGCCAAGGCCAGAGCAGTGGTCAGCAACAGCAGCGGGGGCAGCAAGAAGTGGATCCAAGCCCGCTGCCAACGTCGGCTCCACCCGCCCCCCTTATCCAGGCGCACTTGCACCCGCCACAGCCAACTGAGGCCCAAGCCCAGCAATAACATGCCCAAGTGGCTCATCGCGGATCCCTCCTGGCTTGACGGGCTGCCCGCAGCCGTTCGGCAATCGCCTGCAACTGGGACACACTGGCCTGATCCAGGCTATCGGCAAAGGCTGCCACCGTATCGGGATCCCCTACAGCCAAAAACTGCTGCAGGTGGGTGAAGGCCCTGAGGCTGGCCGCTTCCTGACGCGAAAGACGAGGCCGCCACAGCATGGGCAAATGCCGCCCTTGGGGATCGGTGCGGCGCTCACAGCTCACCCAGCCCTTCTGGCTCAAGCGCTGCAAAACTGTAGTCACAGAGGCATAGGCCAGCTCCCGATCCGGATCGGCCAAGATGCGCTCGTGGATTTGACGGGTGCTGGCGCTGCCCAGATCCCAGAGGATCTCCAAGATTTCCGATTCCAGAGGGCCCAGCGATAGTTGCTTGGGACGATGCTTGGGCAACATGAGCCTTTGCCGGTGTAGGAATTTCTATCTAGCTAGATTAACTGTTGGAGTCTCAAGCCCCGCAGCCATTTTAAGGATCCGCTAAGCTCGAAGATGGTGGTTCTTTGTGCTGTTACTTCCCATGGCTGCTCCCACCTACCACACCATCACCTTCGGCTGCCAAATGAACCGCGCCGATACCGAGCGCATGGCCGGGATCCTGGAGTCCCTGGGGTATGTGGCCACCGAAGATGAGTTGCAGGCGGACTTAGTTCTCTACAACACCTGCACCATCCGCGACAATGCTGAGCAAAAGGTCTATTCCTACCTGGGCATCCAGGCGCAGCGCAAGCGCAAAAACCCAGCCATCAAGCTCATTGTGGCCGGCTGTGTGGCCCAGCAGGAAGGGGAAAAATTGTTGCGCCGCGTCCCTGAGCTGGATCTGGTCATGGGCCCCCAGTACGTGAACCGCCTTGGGGATCTGTTGGCGCAGGTGGAAGCTGGAAACCAGGTGGTGGCCACCGAGCCGGTTGAGATCCCAGAAGACATCACCAAGCCCCGCCGCGACAGCCAGGTCACTGCTTGGATCAATGTCATCTACGGTTGCAACGAGCGCTGCACCTACTGCATCGTGCCGCGGGTGCGAGGGCAAGAGCAGTCCCGACAGCCCCAGGCCATTCGCGCCGAAATCGAAGACGTGGCCAGAGCGGGCTACCGCGAGGTGACGTTGCTGGGGCAGAACATCGACGCCTACGGACGGGATCTGGATCCGAAAACCAACCTGGCCAGCTTGTTGCGCTTCGTCCATTCGGTGGAAGGTATTGAACGGATTCGCTTTGCCACCAGCCACCCGCGCTACTTTACCGAGGAGCTGATCGCCAACTGCGCCGAGCTGCCCAAAGTCTGCGAGCACTTCCACATTCCCTTCCAGGCGGGCAGCAACGAAGTGCTCAAGCGGATGCGGCGCGGCTACACCCACGAGCGCTATCGCCAGATCATCCAGCTCATCCGCCAATACATGCCCGAAGCCGCCATCAGCGCCGATGCCATTGTCGGCTTTCCGGGAGAGACCGAAGCTCAGTTCCAAGAAACCCTGCAACTGGTGCAGGACATTGGCTTTGACCAAGTGAACACCGCCGCCTACTCCCCTCGTCCCGGCACCCCCGCCGCTGAGTGGCCCGACCAGGTGCCTGAAGAGGAAAAAAGCGACCGCCTGCAACGGCTGAACCGACTGGTGGCCGAGGTGGCTGCCGCTCGCAGCGCCCGACTCTTAGGCCAGGTGCAAGAGGTGCTGGTGGAAGGCCCCAACCCGAAAAACCCCCGCCAGGCGATGGGGCGTACCCGCGGCAATCGCTTGGTGTTCTTTGAAGGGAATCCGGAGCAACTGAAGGGATCCCTGGTGCCGGTGCGCATTACCGCCACGCGAGCTTTTTCGCTGACCGGAGAGGCAGTTACCGTCCGCGCGAGCGGGCCATAGGATGAAGGCTCTCACAAACACAACTTTCCCCAGTTCCCTCTTGTCCGATTGCGCCGGCGGAGCGCCTCTCCAGGGAGCTGTTTCGCTGAGAAAAACCATGCCCTCCTGGGTGAACAGCTTTAAGGCAACCGCCAGGCAGTCACTGCCCTTTCCGCCACGCCGACCAGGGCACAACCACCGCCCTAGCTAGCTTTCTTCCGCGCAGCAGTAGAACGGAGCTTCATACACAACGTTTTGGCAACAGCAACAGGCCGGCGCTGGAACAGGCCCCGAATACCTGCCCTGCCTAGCGCAAGATTTCAAAATCCAAAACGGGCTCTGTCTGGGTCACGCGGTAGTACCCGGCCTGGGTACGAACCGAAGCCTGATAGGGACTGGGCAAATCTAGCGAGCGCAGGGGTGGGATGTTGGTGCGTTGGTTCAGCAGCGTGGTGAAGAAGGCGGTGGTCTGCCGGGCCTGGGAGCGCACCACCTCCTCAGGGAAAATGACCGGATCCACATTCCTACCTGTATCCAACAGGATCCTATCCAGGGCATCTCCCACCGGATAGGAAGGATAGGCAATTTGGGCCAAGGCGGATCCAATCGGGATCCCGGCGGACAGACAACCCAGAAGAATGGCCAAAGTCAGACGCATGTGCTGGGATTCCTCCTGCGCTACAGCTTTTCCTCAACACCGGAAAAAAGGGGGGGTTGGACATTGCCAGTCAACCTTGATCCCCGTGCAGCCTACCTTTTGACCGGCGGCTAGAGCGGATTCTACTCGAAATGCCTCAATTGGCAACCGCCTGCAACCCAATGGAGGGCCAACATGACAAAGGATCTCGCCGCCGACTAGGATCAGGATGCTCTGCTTGGGATCCTTAGACCTGTGAGTGTTTGTGTTCGCCTTGCCCCCAGCCCAACCGGAAATCTGCACATCGGCACCGCCCGGACGGCAGTGTTCAACTGGCTGTATGCCCGTCGCCACGGTGGCCGGTTCATTTTGCGCATTGAGGACACCGATCGCGATCGCTCTTTGCCCCGTTACACCCGCAATATTTTGGCAGGCCTGGCCTGGTTGGGTCTGGACTGGGATGAAGGGCCGATCTACCAATCCAAGCGCATCGAGCGCTACCAAGCAGTGGTGCAGCAGCTTCTGGATCGAGGGTTGGCCTACCGCTGCTACGTCAGCGAGGCGGAGCTGGAGGAGATGCGCGCTGCCCAGAAGGCCGCCGGCAAAGCCCCCCGCTACGACAACCGCCACCGCTTTCTCACCGAAGCCCAGCGACGGGCCTACGAAGCCGAGGGTCGGCAGCCAGTGATCCGCTTCAAAATCGAGGAGCCCCTAGAGGTGTCTTGGGTGGATCTCATTCGCGGCCCCATTACCTGGAACACCCAGGATTTGGGAGGAGACATGGTCATTGCCCGGGCGGATGGCTGCCCTCTCTACAACTTGGCGGTGGTGGTGGATGACATCGACATGGGCATCACCCATGTGATTCGCGGCGAAGATCACATCGGCAATACCCCCAAGCAGATTTTGCTCTACCGTGCTCTTGGTCACGAACCTCCCCAGTTCGCCCATTCTCCTTTAATCCTGAACCCGGAAGGGAAAAAGCTCTCCAAACGGGATGGGGCAACTTCGGTGACGGAGTTCCAGCAGCTGGGCTTTTTGCCGGAAGCTCTCAAGAACTATTTGGCTTTGCTCAGTTGGTCGCCCCCGGATGGGGAAGAGCTTTTCTCTTTGGAAAAGGCGGCTGCGCTGTTCGACTTTGACCGGGTTAACCGTGCGGCTGCCCGCTTTGACTGGGACAAGCTCAACTGGATCAACAGCCAGTACATCAAGCGGCTTTCTCCGCCAGAACTGGTAGAACGGCTCACCCCCTTTTGGCAGGCGGCAGGGTTTGACCTTTCCGGAGTGCCGGATCCCACCTGGTTGGAAGATGTGGCCCGCCTGATTGCCGATGGTATCGACCGCCTGGCAGAGGCTCCTCCGCTCAGCCGCTTTTTGTTTCAGGAGCCCCTCAGCTACACGTTGCCAGCTCTGGAACAGTTGCGCCTGCCTGGGGTGGCAGAGGCTATGGCTGCAATGGCCACCACGTTGGCTGCTGCCGAGCTGCCCCAGGTTTCGGCGGACAGCTTAAAACCGCTGGTGGATCAGGTGGCCAAGGGCCAGAACATGAAAAAGGGCCTGCTGATGAAGAGTTTGCGGGCTGCCCTGACAGGGGATCTGCAGGGGCCGGATTTGCTGGAATCTTTTGCCCTTCTCCAGCGGCGGGGCTGGGCTTTGGGGCGGTTAGAGGCTGTGCAGAAGTTGGTTCCTTGTTGATGGAAGCCCATCTCTTGCTGTCATGCCTTCGGTTGCCTCTGTTGAAAGTGCTCCGCACCGCTGCCGCAATCGGGATCCCATGCTGTCACGCCAGCTACAGGCTGCAAACCAAATTGTCCAAGAACTGGTGCTGCTCTCTTCTCAGTTATCTTCCCCATCCTCTTCGGACTCTGTAGAGACGAGGGAGCTGGAGCAGTGTGTGCTCAAGTTGGCCCAGACCTTGGTACGGCAGATGGTGGATCGTCTGGGTGCAGCCTCAGCTCGCCTTTGGTTTTTCGACCCGCAGGAAGGATGTTTTCAGTCGGTGGCCCATGCCGGCCTGCTCAGTCCTGCTCACGACCAAATTCAGCGGATCTATCCTGACGACAGCCCTTTGGGACGGGTGGCCCAGGAGGGGCTGCCGCTTTTGAGCAACAATCCCGCCCAAGAAGCCTGGATGCCCGCCCCGGAGTGGGTGAAGGCCAATGGCTTGCGAGGCTTTGTTGCCTACCCGATTAACCGGGGGGAGGAGCGGCTGGGGGCTTTGGCTCTGTTGAGCCGGACACCTCTGGAAGCCAGCTTTCTGGAAGTGGTGAAGTTCCTCTGTTCCTATATCGCCAGCGCCATCATCAATGCCAAGCTGCTGGAGCGCAGCCGACGGCAGGCGGTGCGGGAGGCGCTGCTCAACCGCATCACCAGCACTGTTCACCGCTTTTTGCAGTGGGATCAAATCGTCAGCACTGCCCTGAAGGAGCTGCAGCAGGCCTTTCTCTCGAAAGGGGTGAAGGGGCTGAGCCGCTGCTGTTTTTACAGTCTCAGCCCGGATCAGCAGACGGTTCGGGTCAGCCATGAGGCCCTGAGCCCTGGGCTAACCCCCTCCCTAGGAGAGGTGTACCGGATCCAGGACTTTGGCTCGCTGTGCGAGCGCCTGCGGACGGGGCAGGTGGTGCAAATAGCCTTGCCTCTGCTGCCGGATCGAGATCTCCTGACCCCAGAGGGGTTGGCCGCTCTCCAGGCGCTGCAGGCTTGCTCGGCGGTGCTGATCCCGGTGCAGTCGGTGGGCTCGGCAGGAGTAGGGCTTTCGGAGGTTGGCGGGAAGGATGGGGGACGGCCCGGTTTGGCTGCAGAGCCAGGGGAGATGATTGGGTTGTTGGGAGTGTACGTCACCACACCCCACCTTTGGCAGCCGGAGGAGATCGAGCTGTTGCGCTCGGTGGCCTCTCAACTGGCCATTGCCCTCACCCGTTCCAGCCTGTTCGAGCATGCCCATCAGCAGACGGAACGGCTGGCTCTGTTGCACTCGATCACGGCGGCGATTCGCTCCAGCCTGGAGCCCACCACCCTCTTCCATGCGATCACCCAGCAGATCGGGGCGGCTTTTCAGGCAGATGTGTGTATCTTGGCCCTCTGGCAGCCGGAGCAGGAGCTGCTACACCCTGTTGGCCTTTATGCGCCGCAGCTTTCCCCCACCGTTCGCGTGGGCGGGACGGAGTCGTTGCTGGACACTCTGTTGCCGACAAGGGGGCCGTTGGTGGGATCCCCAGATTGCCCCTGGGTTGAGCCTGGGATCCCGCCGGACTTGCCGGAGACGATTCGAGCCAAGTTGCGCTTGGGGGCCAGTTTGCTCGCCACCTTGAGGGGGCCTGTGGTGGTGCCGGAGCCGCAGACGGCTCAGTCCTGGGCCGATCTAAAGCCTCAGAGCCAGGGGAGTGGGCTGTTGTTGGTGCCCCTATTTGCTTCTGAGCATCCGGACAGGCCCCAAGAACTGTTGGGGGGCATTGCCCTAATCCGCTACCCTGGCAGCGATTCCCTGACCCCTCGTCCTTGGCAGCCGGAGGATCTGGAGTTGGCAGAAGCCGTGGCCGAGCAGGCGGGGATCGCCCTCAAGCAAGCGCGGCTTTACGAGCAAACCCGTAGCTCTGCCCAGCGGGAAAGCCTTTTGCGCCAGATTGCCCAGCGCCTCAGCGGCACCTACAATCCCCAGGAGGTGGTGCAGATTGCCCTCGAGGGCATGGCAGAGGCTTTGCAGGTTGAGCGGTGCAGTTTTGTGGCGCCCTGCAGTGGCCATGAGCCGTTCGCAGCCTCGTCGCGACAGCCTTGCGGTTCCCCTTCCCCTGCCGTAGGCAGAGCAACAGCCCCACCAGAGGCGGGACGGAGTCCTTTGGCTCAGCAACCCTTGGCCGGCGCTCCTGCAGAACCTCTGGCCATCATCCAAGAGTATTGCCGTCAGCCGGGGATCCCTTCCCAAAGGGGACAGACGCTGCCCCCTGAGCTAAGCCAGCTCCTCTGGGTCAATTGCTACAGCCACCTGAACACGCTGCTGATTCCAGATGTCAACACCTTCCCATTGTCTGCCCACGCCCGCCGCCATCTGCTGCAAAAGGGCATCCGCTCCCTGTTGGGTGTGCCGATAGTCACCGATGCTCGCCAGGTGGCCGGGGTGCTTTGCGCCTTCATGCCGCCGTTTGAGCCGGCAGTTCGGGGAAGCAAAACCGCCGATATCGCCTCAGAAGCCGCCGGATTTTCCCCCAGAGATACGGACTTGGTGAACGCGCTGGCGGACATTGCGGCAGTAGCCTTGCAGCGGGCCTCTTTCTACGAGCAGGTTCGCCGTCAGGAGGCGACGGCAGCAGCTTTGCGGGGCCTAACCGAGGGGCGAGAGGCGGAAAGTCGTCGGTTGGCCGCCGATTTGCACGACCAAACCTTGGCAGATCTGGGAGCTTTGTCTCGCCAGATCCAAGAGCTATCCGGCGATCCGACCATTGGCCCAGCCGGACAGGCTCAGTTGCGGGCCATGAGCGCCCAACTGCGAGAGACCATGGCCGAATTGCGCGGGATCGTGGAAGATTTGCAGCCGACGGCCATGCGGGCCTTTAACCTTGGCCCGGCTCTGCGCAGTCTCCTGGAACGGGCCGCCCAACGTTCCCCCCATCCTCTCCTCACCCGTTTCGACAACCAAGCCGATGGCCTGCTCTCCCGTCTCAGCCCCACCTGCCAGAGCAACATTTTCCGCATCGTGCAGGAGGCTCTGAACAACATCGTCAAACACGCGGGGGCACGGCGCATCGATCTCATCATTCAGCCCAAGGCGCAACAGGACGCCGGTTCCTCTATCAACCCTCAGGCTCCCTACACCCACTTGGAGCTGAAGATCATCGACGATGGCTGCGGTATGCCGGCGTCCAAGAGTGGGGTGGATCCCGCCCAGCCGTCTGGCCATGGACACGGGTTGCTCAACATGCGCTACCGAGCCGAGTTGATCGGGGCAAGCATTGCTTGGCGTAATCGCCGCTTTGGCAGTGGCACAGTTGTAGAGCTGCGAGTCCCTCTGCCGCCGAGTCCCCGATCTTGCGGCTAGCCCCCCCTTTTCTGAGGTAGCAGACGCAGCATTTTCAGTCTCAACCTGTTCTATAGTCGTTTAAGCTCAACGGATCCCCGGTTGTCTGACCCGTTTGTAGGGGATCCTCTCACGCTGGCAAGGCGGAGTTTTTGCGCTGTCGTTAACACTGCGAGGAGAAGCATCTGTGGCCTATCGTGTGACTTTGATCCCTGGGGATGGCATTGGCCCGGAAGTGGCCAAGGCGATGACCACGGTCTTGGAGGCTACTGGGGTTCGGTTCGAATGGATCCCGGTAGAAGCAGGAGTGGAGGTGATCGAGAAATACGGCACCCCCTTGCCGCCCCAGGTGTTGGAGTCCATTCGGGAAACCAAAGTGGCGATCAAAGGGCCGATTGGCACTCCCGTAGGTACTGGCTTTCGTTCGGTCAACGTAGCCATTCGCAAGGAGCTGGATCTCTACGCCAATCTGCGCCCGGCCAAATCCATGCTCGGTGTCAAAAGCCCTTTTCAAGACATTGACCTAGTGGTGGTGCGGGAAAATACTGAAGATCTCTATGCCGGGATCGAGTTTGAACGGGGCACGCCGGAAGCCATCCGAGCGCGGGAGGAAATGATGCGCCTCTCCGGCAAACCCATCCGCGAGGGATCCGCCATCGGCATCAAGCCCATTTCGGACTTCGGCAGCCGCCGCATTGTCAAATTTGCCTTTGAGTACGCCCGCCAGAATGGCCGCAAGAAGGTGACGGCAGTGCACAAAGCCAACATCATGAAGTTCACCGATGGCTTGTTTTTGCAGGTGGCACGGGAGGTGGCCCAGGAGTACCCCGACATCGAGTTTGAAGATCGCATCGTGGACAACATGTGCATGCAACTGATGCAAAAGCCGCAGCTCTACGATGTGCTGGTGCTCACCAACCTCTATGGGGACATCATTTCCGACTTGTGCGCGGGGATGATCGGCGGGCTGGGGGTGGCGCCGGGGGCCAACATCGGCGACGGCATTGCGGTTTTTGAGGCCATTCACGGCTCTGCTCCCAAATATGCCGGCCAAAACAAAGTCAACCCCTGCGCTCTGATCCTCTCCGGGGCGATGATGCTGCGCTACCTAGGAGAGCGGGAGGCTGCCGCAAGGGTGGAGGCGGCGGTGCAGGCGGTGATCGCCGAGGGCAAGCAGGTCACCTATGACCTGGCCACAGGGGATCCCGTCGGCACTCAGGAGATGGCAGAGGCCATTGCTGCCCGCGTGCGGGAGATGGCTCCGCAGTAGGGTTTGGCGTCAAATGTTCTGATCCCAGGCTCCTCAAAAGGGAGGGACTGGGGGCCTCAGTACCCCAAAGCCAGATCCACCACCCCCAGCAAGGGATCCCCGGCCCGGAAGCGCCGCACATTTTCTCGCACCCGCTTAGAGAGGGCTGGGACAATCATGGCATCGGTAAGAGCAGTGTGGGGGGTAATCAGGCAGTTGGGCAAGCTCCAGAGGGGATGCCCATCCGGTAGGGGCTCGGGATCCGTGACATCCAAGGCGGCCCCGCGAATGACCCCCTGCTGCAGGGCGGCCACCAAGTCGGGGGTCACGATGTGTTTTCCTCGCGCCACATTCACCAACCAACACTGGGATCCCATCTGCTCCAACTCAGCTTGGGCGATGATCCCCTCAGTTTCCGGCGTGAGGGCCAAAGCCAGGATCACCACATCTGCCCCTGCCAACACCGTTTGCCGTTCCGCGAGTGTCACCACCCGCGTGGCCCCCGGCAAGGGATCCGCCTTGCGACGCACCACGTCGATGGAGCATTGAAAAGGCTGCAACAGCTTGATCAACTCTTGGGCGATGCCCCCGGCCCCGAAAATGACCACACGGCTACCCCAGAGGCTGGTACCGGAGCCTTCCTGCCAAGTTTGGGCCAAGGCGCGGATCTTCAAGTCGCGCAAGCCGGCCAAGGTCAGGGCCAAGGCATGTTCCGCCACTGGCTGAGCATAGACCCCCTTGCCACAAGTCCACACATAAGCGGGATCCAAGACTCCCGCCCGAACAAAGGGTTCCACCCCTGCCCAGGGCAGCTGCACCCAGCGGATCCCTTTCCCTTCCGCCAGACAACGCTTCAGGCCAGGCACATCAAAGGCATCGGCCCAGACCAAGGCTTCTGCTTCTGCCAGGGGCACAATTTCGCCACCCCCTGCCAAAACAGCCTCTTTGAGCCAGGGGCGAAGATGGCCGGGTTCGACGGCAATGCGTTTGCCTTGGATGCCCATAGGAACCGTTGGATAAGGCTTTCCCCTTGCCAGGATACTGTCGGCAGAGCGAGAGATGGCATGCACGGGCAGCCGCAAAAACCGGTGATCGAGTGTTAAGGGATCCCAAAGGGATCCTGGGCCACTTCCATAGGATCGCTAGGGTGAAAATTAGGGCTGCTGTGTTGGCTCAATCCTTAAGTAGGTAGCATTCCCCAATGACCCTATCCGAACTGCTGATCTTGGTGACGCTGCTCTTTCCCGGGATCCTGTTGTCGCTCATTGTGATGGGAACCTTTGCCGCAGGGGGATAATCATCTCCCAATGACAATGGTGAAGCCCTAAAGACGTGAAGACATGTCCAAAACCAAGCTGAGCGCCTGGGTCATGGGCTGGGGGTTAGCCTGCACTGCTGCTCTCTTTTTGCCCAGCGTGGCTGCTCAAGCTCAGGTGACCCTCGGTGTGCAGCCGGTGCGGGTGGTGCAAGGGATCCCTTTGTACCAGAAGGAGGTTTGGGTTGGAGACAATCGGATCCCAGTTTCCATCGTGGTGGTTTCTCTCGCAGCGGGCCAACTGCGGCCTATCTGGGCTGCACGCGCGGGGCTGGTGGGTCTGGGGGAGCTGTCTTCCTTTGGCCCCGAACAGGGAGCAGTAGCCGCCATTAACGGTGGGTTTTTCAACCGCAACACCCGTCAGCCGCTGGGGGCAATTCGTCGGGATGGCCGTTGGATCTCCAGCCCCATTTTGGGTCGTGGGGTCATCGCCTGGTCGGATGGGACGGCAGGGCAAGAAGGGGGATCCGTGCGCTTTGCCCGTTTGCGGATGCAAGCAGAGCTGCGCAATGCCATTGGGGATCAAATCCCAGTGGTGGGCATCAATACAGGCTATATCCTGCCCGGCATCTCCCAGTTCACCCCCGACTGGGGATCCACCTACACCACCCAAACGGACGACGAAATGCTCGTGATGGTGCGGGAGGATCGGGTGCAAGAGATTCTGATGGCTGGCCTGGCCGGCAGTTTAACGGTACAGATTCCCAGTGAGGGGTATGTATTGGCAGGGCGGGGGCTAGAAGGTGCCCTAGAAGCCCGCAAGCTGGTTCCCGGGGATCGCCTCAGCCTTCATCTGCGCTTGGATCCGCCCGAGCTGGAAGCTTATCCCCACATCCTAGGGGCAGGGCCGCTCTTGCTCTTGGATGGGCAGGTGGTTTTGGATGCCCGATTGGAGGGATTTCAGCCTCTCTTTCGCCGGCAGCGAGCCGCCCGCAGTGCCATCGGCCAACTGGACAGCGGACATTTGCTGCTGGTTACCGCCGGCAATGCCCAGGAAAATCAAGGGCTCACCCTGCTGGAGATGGCACAGTTGATGCAGCAATTGGGCTGTCGCCATGCCTTGAACTTGGATGGGGGCAATGCTTCCACCTTGGTGCTGGGGGGAGAAGCCGTCAATTTGGAACACCGACACCCAGAAGCCAGCCCACCCAACAGTGAGACGGATCCCAGTCCCTCCCGGCGGCGCACACCCCGAGTTCACAATGGCTTGGGATTTTTCCCAAGTCCAAGTCGGTAGCAGAGAACAAAGGCAGCCTTTCGTACTGGCAGGAAGTGTCTTTTTGATCCAGGGATCGAGGGTGGGATCCCCGGACTTTCTGGCTGATTGGATGAGGGGTCAAGTATTCTCCAGGATTGGATCTACCTTCTCAACAAAAATCTCCCCCCGCCAGAGGAAGGACTCGGCTTTGATTGCGCAATGGGATCCCGGCAATCTCAGCACCCAAAGCCCCAGAGCTTTTTCAGGTCAATTTTAAGTGGGATCCAAACTGAACGCCCAATGCTCATTTCTCATAACAGAAATAGAGATTAAATTAAGTAGAAAACATTGGCCTTGAGACCGGTAAGAAAAATGATCAAAGAGGCGATCTCTTGAAGAAGACGACCTCAGAGTATAAAAGGCACGCAATTCTTTACGCTTCTGCTAAATCAGATGCTGGTTTTCAAAAAAGTATTGTCAATAATCCATTTTTTGACGAAGATGATTGACGAATTTATATTTCTTCACTCTCGAGGTTAGAAATTAACTCCTTGGACTTTTGGTTACAATTCTCTCTACTACGAATGTTCGCTAATGTGTAGGCCTACCCGGCTCCCGACCAAATGTATAGTTATTTTAAAAATGACTATCTCTCCTGGTGGACAAGGCTTTTGGGGTAGGTTGACCCTTGCTCCTCTCTCGTGGGTGGGCTGCTGGTACTGGCATTCCTGTTTGTGAGAGTTAATCTTATTTGGAAGAAATTGATCTTTTTCTCAAATTTTTATAGAGCACCTCTATACTCAAGTGAGATAGCCCCACACACAAGCTTCTGGGCTAGGCCTGAAATTTTATTGAGATCCCCTGTCAAAGCTTTTCAGGTATTGCCTCTTGTGCCAAAAGGCTAGGATGGGCAAGGATTGTATTTTCTATTACTCTATTGGGGATGATTTGTATGCCAGCTAGAAGCAGAACCGACTCATTGACGGATACGCACAGGTGGTGTTTCATGGAATCCATAGCCGACGCTCTCCACCACTTGTAGGCCCTATAACCTAGGGCCGTGTTCTCTAGCCTGCTCGCGAGATAGAACGTGGTTTGCACTGCTTCTCCAAATCCTATGCCTTCCTCCAAGGATGCCGCTCCTGTAGCCCGCGCCAAACAGCCTGCGGCTCAAGCCAGCCCTGCTGCCGGCGAGCTTTTCCTTCAGCAGAATGGATCCCTCTCCGCCCAGTTGGTTCCCCAGGGATCCCTGCAGCTTTACACCCACCCCAGCCGGGGCATGTTTACGCCCGTCATGGCTCAGGCGATGCGCTTGGCAGGCCAGGGAACGCGGGTGCTGATCGTGCAATTTCTCAAGGGTGGGATCAATCAGGGGCCCGAAAATCGTCTCTCCCTGGGCAGATCCTTGGAGTGGGTTCGTTGTCGCCTGCACCGCTGCATCGATACACCTCACCTAGAGCCTGAGGAGCGGGTGGCATTGGATGAGCTGTGGCAATTTACCCAGGAGGCTGTCAGGAGTGGCCGCTACGACTTGGTGGTGTTGGATGAGCTGAGCTTGGCTGTGAAGTTGGGCCTGATCCCAGAAGCGGAAGTGCTGAGCTTAATCGACCAACGCCCCATCTCCATGGACATGGTGATCACCGGGCCGGAGATGCCGGATTCGTTTCTGGAGCGGGCGGACTTGATCACGCAGCTGCGCCTACGTGGCATCCCAGGCCCAGGGCTCCGCACTGCCGATGGGAATGTTGCCTGTTCTCTGGATCCCCCTCAAGTCAGCGGCACAGGTGCTATGCCTACAGCAGCCCATGTTGCTCCGCACCGCTAGCGCAAACAGTTTCCGCTCCGAAAGACCTAGGCAACACGGGTCGCGTCAGGGGGGCGGAGTCCCAATAAGACTGGAGCTTGTCCACCAGATGTGCCCTCACTCTCCAGGAAGCCGGCTGCATCCATGTTAAAAAACGACCGCTGGATCTGTGAGCAAGCGCGGCGAGGGATGATCGAGCCGTTCTGCCCTGAGCTGGTGCGCGCTGTTGAATCTCGGCCTGTTTTGAGTTACGGGCTGTCCTCCTATGGCTACGACATCCGCCTGTCGCCGGTGGAGTTCAAGATCTTTCGCCATGTGCCCGGCACGGTGGTGGATCCCAAGCGGTTTAACCCCAAGAATCTGGAAGCGGTGGAGCTGCACCACGACGAGATGGGGGATTACTTTATCATCCCGGCCCACTCCTATGGGTTGGGGGTGTCCTTGGAACGGCTGCAAGTCCCGGATAACATTACCGTGATCTGCATTGGCAAATCTTCCTATGCCAGGGTGGGTCTGATTGCCAACCTGACGCCGGCTGAAGCGGGATGGCGGGGCTATCTCACCCTGGAGTTTTCCAACGCCTCCAGCGCCGACTGCCGTGTGTACGCCAACGAAGGGGTGGTCCAGCTTCTTTTTCTGGAAGGGGATCCCTGCCAAGTGACCTACGCCGACCGCGCCGGCAAGTATCAGGATCAGCCGCAGCAGGTGGTGGTGGCCAAGGTTTAGCTGCTTCCCTCAAAAGGGAGAGGGTTGGCGGGATCCGGTTGGCTATGCTGGATCCACGTAGAACCCCATCTTGATTCATCTCCATGCCTGACTCTTTTTCGCCTGCTGCCGCTCCCCCCGGTGAGGCTGAGCCTTTGGGCGATAGGGAGCCCAATCCGGATCTGCTCACAGCTTCCTACGACTACACCCTCCCTCCAGATCGGATTGCGCAAACGCCGGTGGAGCCCAGGGATCAGGCGCGGATGCTGGTGGTGTACCCGGATAGGCACGAGCATCGCCGCTTCTGCCATCTGCCTGACTACCTGCAGGAAGGGGATCTGCTGGTTCTCAACGATACCAAGGTGATCCCGGCCCGCCTGTTCGGGGCTAAGGAACCCTCCGGGGCGCGGGTCGAAGTGTTGCTGCTGGAGCCTTGCCTGGAAGGGATCCCTGCCGCTGCGCAACCTCTGCCGGATCAGGCGTGGAGCTGGCGGGTTTTGGTCAGGCCGGGCAAACGGGTGAAGGTGGGGGATCGGATTGGTTTTTGGAGCAAGGAGGGATCCCCCTCTGGGCTGAGGGCCACTGTTCTGGCTTTGGACCCGGAAACCGGCGGGCGAGTGGTGCAGTTTGAGTGGGAAGGGGCGCAACCTTTTGAGGAAATCCTGGAACAGGTGGGCCGGATCCCGCTGCCTCCCTACATCAAGGCTTCCGGACAAGTTCGCCCTGAAGACTACCAAACCCTCTGGGCCAAGCACCCCGGCTCGGTGGCTGCTCCCACGGCAGGGCTGCACTTTACCCAGGAGCTGCTGGAGCGGCTGGCCCAAAAAGGGATCCAAACGGCCTACATCACCCTGAACATCGGCCTGGGTACCTTCCGACCGGTGGAAGCGGAGCAGGTGACCGAACATCGTCTCCACAGCGAGTGGCTCAAGGTGCCGGCAGAAACGGTGGCAGCCATCCAAAAAGCCCAAGCCCGAGGGGGGCGGGTGATCGCGGTGGGAACAACCGTGGTGCGCTCTTTGGAAACCGCGGCAGCCTCTGGCACCTTGCAGCCTTGGCAGGGGAAAAGCGATCTATTCATCTACCCCGGCTACTCCTGGCGGGTGATTCAAGGACTGGTCACCAATTTTCATCTGCCCCGCTCCAGCCTGATGATGCTGGTGGCTGCGCTGATCGGGCGGCAAAGGCTGCTGGATCTCTACCGAGAGGCCGTCGACCAGGGGTATCGCTTCTATTCCTTTGGGGATGGCATGCTGATCCTGCCCTAGGGCTGGGGCTGACCTCCCTGGGATCCCTTGAAGGAACCGGCCTCCGCCTCTCCTTCAACTGGGGTCGAAGGACGGTCTTGCCCGCCGGCAAACCAGTTCCGGATGCGATCCCATTCCACCTGGTGGTAGCCGTCCACCGCCCAATTGGCCCGCCGCTGCAGCATGTGCAGAGGAAAGAAGGTAGCCAGCGCCAGGACTGGGATCCCTGCCGAACGGGCTGCCTGAATGCCGGGGTAGGTGGCCTCAATGCTCAAGCACTCCTGGGCAGGCAATTCCATCCGCTGCAAAAGCAGGCGGTGCAAGTGTCCTGGGGAAAGCATTGGGCCTGCATCATCCCCCGTCACTCGGTAGGATCCCCCATCGGTCAACCGCATCAGGGCCGGGCAGCATGGCTGGAAGCGCTCTAGAAAAGCGGCCACCTCGGCTGCCGATTGGCCGCACAGCAGGCCGACCTTCAGTTGCAGCCGCTCCAGCGTCTCCAAAGTTTCCGCCAAACCGGGAATGAGAGGCAATTCCCTCTGCCCCTGCAAAGCTTGCTGGTAGTATAGGGCCTTGCGTTTCAGCAGCTCTTCCAGCTGCTTGGGGTTGAGCACCCGCCCCTGCTCCCCCCACAGAGCCGGCAGGCGCTCTCGATCCGGTCGGCCCAGGTATTGCAGCCGGTAAAGCTCCCGCTGCCCAGGGGATCCCGACTTCGGCCAGCACAGGTTCCAGGGGCGCAGGTTCTCTTCCACCAGCAGTTGGTTGATGGCCTGTAGGTGCAAGTTCTCGTCATCGGCCACCACTCCACTCCAGCTCAAGATCACCCCTTGCAGCCCCATATGGGCGACATCACCCTCTGCTAACGACCGCAACCCAACTGCATCAAAGCAGATGGCTTGTCTATCCATTTTGGACGCGACGCTCGAACTCTTCGCGGGTGGCGTCCACCAATTGCACTGCCTCTGGATAGAGCTGAGGATGGTTTTGCTTCAGCCAACTGAGCACCCGCGCCAATTGAGCTGCACACAGATCCAAATCCGCTTGAAAAATAACCGCCGCCGCCATGTGCTGAGCATATTCGGGCGGGTGACCCTGCTGCGCCAGCTCCGCCGTCAAAGCGGCCAAGGCTTGTTGACGAACTGAGGGCGACGAACTTTCGGGAGAAGACATAGGCCAAGCCTTTCAATCGGGAGAGTAGCGGCGCAAAGCCAGCGTGACGTTGTGCCCACCAAATCCAAAGGCATTCACCAAAGCGGCCTCAACGGCCATCTGCCGCCCCTTGTGGGGGACAAAATCCAGCCCTTCGCACTCGGGATCGGGGTTGTCCAAGTTGAGAGTGGGAGGAACCCAGCCGTGGTGGATGGCCAAAGCTGTGGCCACCGTGGCAATGCCGCCCGCTCCCCCCAACAGGTGGCCGGTCATGGACTTGGTGGCGCTGATGGCCAAACGGGGGGCATGCTCGCCAAAGACCGACTTGATGGCCTGGACCTCGGCGATATCCCCTACAGGGGTGCTGGTGGCATGGGCATTGATGTGTTGCACATCCCCAGGCTGAAGCCCGGCATCCTTGAGGGCCAGCCGCATCGCCCGGGCCGCTCCCTCGCCGCCGGGGGCAGGGTTGGTCATGTGGTGGGCATCGCAGGTGAGGCCATAGCCGACTATCTCCGCATAGATCTTGGCCCCGCGGGCGCGGGCGTGCTCCAACTCCTCCAGCACCAGGATCCCTGCTCCTTCCCCCATGACAAAGCCATCCCGATCCCGATCGAAGGGCCTACAGGCTTGCTCCGGGGTGTCGTTGCGGGTGGAAAGGGCCTTCATGGCACTAAACCCCGCCATGGACAAAGGGGTAACCGCCGCTTCCGTGCCACCTGTAATCGCCGCTTGCACCTCTCCCCTCTGGATGAGCCGAAAGGCATCGCCAATGGCGTTGGAGCCAGAGGCACAGGCCGTAACTGTGCAGGAATTGGGGCCTTTGGCGCCAAAATGAATGGCCAGGTGACCCGCAGCCATATTGGCAATCATCATGGGCACCATGAAGGGGCTACAGCGATCCGGCCCTTTCTGCAGATAGATGGTCTGCTGCTCTTCCAAGACGCGGATGCCGCCGATGCCGGTGCCCAAGATCACCCCCACTTGCTCGGCGTTGAGAGCGGTGATGCGAAAGTCAGCGTCCTCCAAGGCTTGCCGGGTGGCCGCCATCGCCAGGTGCACAAAGCGGTCGGTGCGCTTGACATCCTTGCGATCCAAGTAGTCGAGGGGATCAAATCCCTTCACCTCTCCGGCAATACGGCAGTCGTGGCGGGAGGCATCGAAATGGGTAATCGGCCCAATGCCGGAGCGCCCTGCCAGCAAGCTCTGCCAAAACTCGGCAGGAGAGTTGCCGATAGGGGTGACCGCACCCAGGCCCGTAATCACAACGCGGCGGGTTGGTCTGTAAGCAGTGGCGGGATCTGTGGTAGCCATCGTCCGGTGTTAGCCCGGGGGTATAGAGTCAGAACTGGGGGCAGACTAGGCAGCTTTCTTCGAGAGGATGTAGTTAACAGCGTCTTGCACGGTGGCGATCCCCTCTGCATCTTCATCGGGGATCTCCAGGTCGAATTCCTCTTCAAAAGCCATGACCAGCTCCACCGTATCGAGGCTGTCGGCCCCCAGGTCGTTCTGGAAATTGGCTTCCGGGGTCACTTTGTCATCTTCCACGCCCAGTTGATCGGACACGATCTTACGAACACGGCTATAAACTTCGTCTGCGCTCATGCTTGGAATCCCAACTCTCGATTCAGCGTGTCTTGGCCGGGCCAACCGGCGGCCAATGAAGCAATCCCTATTGTATCGGACAATGGATCCCCTCTTGTGAGCAGCCTCACCTGCATTGGCTGCTGCGGCCAGGGTATGGGAATTGGGCGGCAGCCTTTTCGGTTGCAGGAAAGAAAAGCTAGTATAGTCCACTGCGTCTCTACCACTGGATTCTAAGGAGAACTCGCTTCCATGCCCCGCGCTTACGAAACGATGCTGATTGTGCGTCCTGATCTGTCAGATGAACCCCTCGAACAACTGCTCAGCAGTCAGGAGGCAATCCTGCGAGAGAACGGAGTAACCCACGTGGAGATTACCAATAGGGGCAAGCGCCGCTTTGCCGGGTTTGAGATGAAAAAGTTTAAGGAAGGTCTGTACATCCAGTTCAACTACGAAGCCGAACCCAATGCGGTGGCTGCCTGGGAGAAAAACCTGCGCATCAACGAGAGTGTGCTGCGCCACATGACTCTCCGCGTCGGCTAGGTTTGACGGCATCCTGGCCTGCGGGCATGATGGAAGTGCGCTGAGCTGCCCCTTATCCCTGGATGGCTCCGTTATGAACTCGATTGTGTTGATGGGCGAGGTTCTGTCTGAGCCAGAGCTGCGCTACACCCTTGATAACTTAGCTGTTGCGTCCTTGGTGATTGGCTTTCCCAGCTTGCGCCCGGATGAGCCGCCCTACCGGGTGCGCGTTTCCTCTTTTGGAGAACTGGCCAAAAGGGTGGTGGACACCTGCCATGTGGGCGACCAAATCACAGTGGAAGGCCAACTGCACATGAATGTGGTGGAGCGAGATGGGCGCAAGGAAAAGCTGGCCGAGATCACCGCGCGCCGTGTCCATCAACTGGGATCCGCTCGCGTCCTCTCTCTGACGGGGATGGGTGAACCGGCGATTGTGGAATCCTCTGAGGGGGATGTGGTTTCCCCACCGGAGCCGGACGATCTCCCGTTCTAACGGTTGCGAGACTTGCCGGGATCCCCCATGTCTCAGGAACTTGCTGCGGGTGAACCTTTGAGATCCCTGCGGGTCATCGGCTACTCGGTGCAGGGGCGTCCCATTCACCTTTGGCAGCTCACCCAAGGGATCCGCTCCTTGCTGCTGATCGGCGGAGTACACGGGGACGAGGTGGAAGGATACACTCTGATCGAGCGCTATGTGGCCTCGGGGAGATGGGGATCCCTGGCCGGGAAAGCGACCCTATGGGCAATCCCTCGCTTGAACCCGGATGGCTGTGCCCTGGGGCAACGTCTCAATGCCAACGGTGTGGATCTCAACCGCAATCTGCCCACCCAAGATTGGATCCCGGCCTCTCTGGAAGCTCGTTATCCGCCCGGATCGGCCCCAGGCTCCGAGCCCGAAACGCAAGTGTTGTTGGGGGGCTTGGCCCAGATGCGGCCCCAATTTATCCTTTCTGCCCACTCCTGTCAGGCACACCCCTGCGTGAACTACAACGGCCCTGCCCTTGAGCTGGCCCAGGTGATGGCTGCTCGCAACGGCTTGCCCATTACCGCCGACATTGGCTACCCTACCCCTGGTTCTCTGGGCACTTGGGCAGGGCAGGAACGGCGGATCCCAACCCTAACGCTGGAAATCCTGCGGGGCACTCCCCTCGATCAAGTCTGGCAAGAGCAGGCCGAGGCGCTGCAGGCGGTGTTGGAGTGGGCAGCCCAAGGCGATGCCTTCTGACCGGTGTCAAGATCTCTGAACTTTCGTTGCCAATCTGCCTAGTTCGTTCAAGATATCTGGGGTTTTCTCGCCCAAATCTTCTACAACACAGATAGGTGGGGCAGAGCAGAGGGGAGCTTGGAGTCGAGGGAAAAGGGGTCAGAGGTCAACCCCGAAGTCACGCTGCTTCTGCCTTGTGCCCCGCTGTTAGCCATCTGGAGGAAGCCAATATGTTCAGCAGGATTTTGGTGGCAGTGGATCGGTCGGAGCTGAGCCAGGGAGTATTTCAAAAGGCCGTCCAAGTGGCCAAGGCCATGCAGGCGCAGATGATGATTCTCCATGTTCTGTCTCAGGAAGAGCCGGGCGCCCCAGAGCCGCCGATGATCCTGGGGGTAGATTACAGCTCCACCATCAGCGCCGAGCTGTGGCAGTCCTACCGGGAGCAATGTGCCATCTTCGAGCAAAACCAGATGGACTACCTGCGCTCGCTGGTGGAGAAAGCGGCTGAGCACGGGATCCGCGCTGAGTACAGCCTCAACTACGGCAACCCCGGTCGGGTCATCTGCGATCTGGCCCGCTCTTGGGATGCGGACTTGGTGGTGGTGGGCCGCCGCGGCCACTCCGGCCTGAGCGAGCTGTTTCTGGGCAGCGTCAGCAACTACGTGCTGCACCGCGCCCCCTGCTCGGTGTTGACGATACAAGGGGAAGCCCTGAAAAAAGCAACCCAAACCGCGGAGGAGAAGACAGCTACCTCTGCTGGCTAAGGCTCTAGGGACTCTAGGGCGAGGGAGTGGGATCTGGTCGCGTGAGTGGGGCAGAGTCCTTGCTCTCCGGCTGGCCTTCCAAGAGGCGATTCACTTCGGTTTCCAGGCTGTTGAAGGTGCTCAGCTCGATCACGGCAATGTCCGGCTGGCGGCTGCTTTGCACGTAGGCCCGCAAGCCAGAGGAGGCCAAGGTCAGGGTTAAGGGATCCTGCTCGGCGTCAGGCTTAGGCTCAAAGGTCAGCCGTAGGTCGGGCTCAGACAACACCCTTTGGGCTTCCGCGTCGGCCTGTTCCACAAACTCCTTGGCGCGGGCAGCATTCAGGCTGGAGAACAGAGAGCTGAGATCCACAGGCTGGCCCGGTCGCTCCGGGTTTTCCCAGCGCAGCTCCAGGGATCCCTTCTCTGAAGGCCGAGGGGTGAGGGTGACCTTTTCCCCTTGGGATTCTAAGGTGACTTGGCCCACTTGGTTGGCGTTGAGGCGGGCAATGCGGTGATCCCGCAGCTCTTCCAAGTCGGAGCGGAGAATATCGGCGGTGGAGGTGAGCAGGGTGGCTACTGCCGGGTGCTCAGAGGTGATGACGTACACCTGGCCATCTTTCTCCGATCCCAAAGCGACGTTCAGGGTTTTGCCGCCCTCCAGCTCCACCGTTAGGCGGGCGGAAGGCTGCTCCAAGCCATAGGGGGCGAGCTCGTCTTTGGTCTCGGCGGGGAACTCCACGGCCTGCAGGCGAGACAAAGTATTGAGCAGACGATCGACGTTGAGGTCATCGGCAGGCAGCTCGCGGGGCTGGACAATCTGCCAAGTAAAGTGCTCCGCACCGCTGGCGCGAACGTCTTGCAGCTGCAGGCGAACAACTTCCGGCTCCGCCTCTGCCAACTGCACTTGCAGGGCCTTCACCTCGGCAGTGTCAAACCGAAGCAAGGTTTTGTCCCGCAAAGCCAGTAGGGAGGGCAACAGGGATCCCTTCTGGGCACTGCTTAGAAGCACCACCTGTCCCCCTTCGGGCTGGGCGTAGAAGCCGGAGCCATCGAAGTTGTCGTTGCCGATGGCTAGGCGGTAGGGATCCCCTTCCTTGGGGAAAAGGGCAATTTGGTGTCGCGGCTGATCCAGGCCAAAAGCGGCTAGGTCGGTGGCCCCCTCTAGGGTGATTTGGGGGGTGAGGCGGGAGAAGGTGTTGAGCAACTGCTCAATGGGGAAGTCCAGCGCCGCTGACTGAATGGGACTGACAATCCGCCAGCGGGATCCCTCTTCTTCTGGATTGCGCTCCAAAAGGATTTCCAAGTACTCCGCACCGCTGCCGCGAACGGGTTCCCCCTCTTTCTGTTGGCGGATTTCAATGCGGGCGATGGTGTCGGTGGCAAAGTGGAACAGCCGCGCTCGCTCCGCCTGTTGCTCCTGACGCAGTTGCCGGATGTTGTCCAAGAGGAAGTAGCCCAGCAAACAGGCCACCGCCAAACCCAGGAGAATCCAGGTGGTTCGCTTGAACATGCCTGCTTTCCTCCAGCTCTACCGTCTTTGCCACCACAGGGCAGCTCCGGAACCCAGGGCCGCCAAGGGCAAAAGGACCGTCGATCCCAGCACCAGCCAGCGGAAGTTTTGACCGGTCAGGGTGAGACGGCGATCCGTGATGGATTTGGGGCGGATGGAGATCTGCTCCGTTTGCTCAGTCAGCCAGTTGAGGGTGTTCAAGAAGAGATCCCGGTTGCCCTGCTGCCGCAAGTTGCCGTTGAGGGCAAAGTTGACATTGCCGATCACCACCAGGCGGGCCTCCTGCGGGGATCCTGTGTCGGCCTGGTCGGCGTCCAAACGGCGGGTTAAAGCAACACCCAAGGTGAGGGGGCCGGGCTTGTCCTGATCCGGATCGAATTGCAAGGGGCCACGTTCCAGCTCAGGACTGGTCTCCCCCCAACTTTGCGGGCCGGTGCGCAGCAAGGGCGTGGCTTGGATCCCTTCCCGAGCTTGGGTTTCTACCGAACGAGCTAAGGGAAAGAGGGTCATCAGCCGCTGGGCGGCCAAGGGGGCGGTAATGGGGTGATCCCCGTAGTCAGTAACCAAAGCTACGGCTGGCCCTGTCCCCAGAAGCTGGCTGATGCTGCTCGCCTCCAGGATGATGTCATCCCCCAAGACCACGCCCCACTCTTCCAGCAAGGGATCCAGGCCGGCATCCACCCGTGGCCCAATCAACAACAGCAGCCGTCCTCCCCCGGCCAGGTAATCCTGCAGTTTCTCCACCTCGCCGGGGAACAAAGCCCGCTGTGGCCCCGCCAGCACCAGGACATTCGCATCCTCTGGGATCTCCGCTTGCACCAAGTTGAGGGGCTCTACCCGATAGCCTTCCTGGCCCAGGGCTGCCGCCGCCTGAGCCAGAGTTGGGGCGCCTTCCCTCGCTTGCAGCCCCACTTCCCCATGCCCTTGCACGAAATAGGCCACTAACTCCCCTCGGTTGACCACTTTGGACAAGACAGGGGTCAGTCTGCTCTCCAGGTCAGGAGCAGGGGGCTGGGGCAGTTGTTGTCGGCTTTCTCCGGCCTCCACCACCAGGGTGTTGTTTTGCGTCACCTGCAGCCGTTGAATGGTCAAGGGATCCCGGTTGGGATCCACAAACTCAAACTGGAAGCGGTTGGGGTTGAGGCGGCGATAGCGCTCCAGTTGTTCCCGCAGATTGGGATCCGGCGCAGTGGTGACCACCCAAACTTTGACCGGTTGCACCAATCCCTGCACCAATTGCCGGGTTTGGGGCGAGAGGGTAAACAGACCCTCCTCGGTGAGATCCAGCCGCAGGTCGTAGCGCACCGCCACCACATTCACCAGCACTAGAATGACGGCCATCGCCGCCACCGCCACCAGGATGTTGGCGTTGGTCTGGGTGGAACGCAAACCGAGGAAGACCCCCACCTCCTGCCGGTGGGTGATGCCCCAAACCACCAGCAGGGCCAGGCCCGTTGCCAGCATGCTCAGGGGCACAGCCGTCCAACCGGTAAAGGCGGATCCCACCACCAGGCCGATGGCGATGACGCCAATGCCCAGGATCCCTGTCCAGTCCAATAACGCGCGCCAGTCCTTCATAATGCTCCGCACCGCTGCCGCAAACACCACACTCCTCCCATCTGACCTCAGCTCTGTTGCCAGCGCAGGCTTTCCACCGATTGCACCGTGGCAAACAGCCCCAGGACGATGATGCTCAAGAAAAGAATGAGGCTGCTGCTGCTGAGGATCCCTTGCACCCAGTTGCTGTATTGCTGCAGCAAAGATACGTGCCGCAGCGTTGCAGCAATCCAGTTTTCCTCCTGGCCGGCTGCCGCGTCGATCACCCAGAGCAGCAGGATCAGGCCAAAGGTGGCCACTGCTGCGATGAGGGTGCTGTCTGTCAGAGAAGAGATAAACAACCCCAAGGCCATGACACTGCCCGCCAGCAGGGTTAGGCCCACATAGCCCATCAAGGTCAGGCGGTAGTCCACTGCCGGGTTGGCGCTGCTCAGCACCAGCACATGGTAGACCAGCGGCGGCAGCAGCAGCGTGATGAAAAACACCCAGACCGCCAACCATTTGCCCAGGGCCACCTCCAAGTTGGTGATGGGAGAAGTAGCCAGCAGCTCCATCGTGCCTCGCCGCCGCTCCTCGGCATAGGAACTCATGGTGAAGATGGGCAATAGAAATAAGGAGAGGGTGCCCAAGAGGTTGAGAAACTGCTGCGACAGGATGGTGGCGGCGTCGAAATTGTTCTCCTGGCCGAACTGGGCGAAAAGATCCACCTGCTGAGAAAAGCTGATCACCCGCACCAGAATATTAAAGAAGAAAAACCCCGCCAGTCCCCAAAACACCGCGGCCACCACATAGGCAATGGGGGAGGTGAAGTAGCCGCGCAGCTCTTTGCGAAAAATGGCAACCACTCCGTTCATGCCGCTTCCTGATACATTCACGCTGAACTCTCCTGAACATGGTTCAGGAAAGAAGCGATCGCATCCTGCCTATCTCTGAGCAGGAAGGCGGTATCCCGCAAAGCCCTGAGGAATACCCCCCGAGCGCTTTCCCCCTTCACTTCCCGGCAACCGTTGCGGTGGACTCAAGGATCAGGGGGAAACTTGGTCTACTATATCCCTCTCAATGACTTTTGCCAAACCGCCTAAAGCTCAGTAAATTCAGCAAAGTTCAGGGTTTTGGGGGTTAGAGGCATGCTCCAATGCGCCCTCAGATCCCTCTTGCGTAGTGAGCTGCAGGAAAATCTCTTCCAAAGAAGCCTGCGGGCGGCCTATCTCGTAGAGGTCGATCCCCGCCTGCACCAGCACCCTGGCCACCTCCGGGATCCAGCCGTCCGCGGCAGCGTTGCTCTTGAGCTGCACCTGCCAGCGGGAGGGATCCGCCGCCAAGGGCTGTAGGCTCACCACCTCCACTTGGGGCAAAGGCTGCAGGGCCGTCCGGATGGCCATTGCCTCGGTTGCCCCCACCACCAGCTTTGCCTGCTGCCGATCCTGGAGCTGGGCTGTCAGCTCGGCAGGCGTGCCAATGGCCGCCACCTGGCCGCGGTTGATGATCACCACTCGGTCGCAGGTCATGCTCACCTCGGGCAGGATGTGGGTGGAGAGGATGATGGTGTGCTCCCCCGCCAGGCTCTTGATGAGCTTGCGCACCTCGATAATCTGCTTGGGATCCAGCCCAATGGTGGGCTCATCCAGGATGATCACCGGCGGGTCGTGAACCAGAGCTTGGGCGATGCCCACCCGCTGCTTAAACCCCTTGGAGAGCTTGCGGATGAGGGTGTGGCGCTTTTCTTCCAGGCTGCAGCGCCGGATCGCCTCGTCCACCCGCCTGGGCCGATCGCCAGCGCTGACCCGCTTGATCTGGGCCACAAAGTGCAGGTACGCCTCCACCGTCATGTCGGGGTAGAGGGGTGGGTTTTCCGGCAGATAGCCAATGCGCTGCCGCACCGCCATCGAGTTTTCGTGAACATCAAACCCGGCCACCCGCGCCGTCCCCTCGCTGGCAGGCAGATACCCCGCCAAAATGCGCATGGAAGTGGTCTTGCCGGCTCCGTTCGGCCCCAAAAAACCCATGATCTCGCCGGCGTTCACTTGGAAGGAAACATCGCGGATGGCAGTGAAGCTGCCGTAGGTTTTGCTCAGATGCTCAACTTCGATGGCACCCGCGGTTGCACGAGCAGTGGGTAAACCTGTCATCAGCAACTCCTAACCTAGAGGGTCAGCAGCGATTAGCAAACGGTCCAAGGCCGAGTTACCCCTATTCCCAAAGAGGACAAATGTCGGGAAGCAGGCTCGGGCAAGAAGGCGGGCAACAGCGCTGAGGCCACATGCCAACTTAGCATAGCGACGGCGAGGATGAGTCGAGGGAACTGGGATCCCTTTCCCCCTTTTGGTGGGGATCCATCGGTTGGCTAGTCGGCAGGGCTTGTGAGGGATCCCCACTGTTCCAGCCCCAGAACGCGGCTTTCCCCTGGACAGGCCGCCACCACCTCCCCAATGGGGAAGGCTTCGGGGAGCAGGGATCTCACCTGATTTTCCGCCTCAGGGGGGATCACCAGCACATAGCCCACCCCCAGGTTGAAGGTGCGGAACATCTCCAAGGTCTCCACCTGGCCCTGCTCTTGGAGCCAGAGAAATTCCCGTGGGATGGGCCAGCTATGGGGCTGCAGCCGCGCCGCCTGGTTGGGGGCCAAACAGCGGGGCAAGTTTTCCGGGATCCCGCCGCCGGTGATGTGGGCCATGCCGTGGATGGCGATCCCTGCTGCCTGCAGCCGCTGCACCGCCTGCACGTAGATGCGGGTGGGGGTGAGGAATACTTCCGCCAAAGGCCGATCCCAGCCGGGAGGCTGGTGATCCCAGCGCCAACCCCGGTCGGCCACAATCCGCCGCACCAAGCTGTAGCCGTTGCTGTGTAGGCCGCTGCTGGGCAAAGCCAACAACCGATCCCCAAGCTGTACCCGCGACCCATCCAGAATGGCCGTTTTTTCCACAATTCCGACACAAAACCCGGCCAGGTCGTACTTCCCAGGGGGATAAAACCCCGGCATCTCCGCCGTTTCCCCGCCCAGCAGTTGGCAGCCCGCTTCCTGGCAGCCCGCCAAGATGCCATCGATCACCTGCCACAGGGCTTCTGGCTCCAGCTTGCCGGTGGCCACATAGTCCAAGAAAAACAGCGGCCGGGCCCCCACCGTCAGCACATCGTTGGCACACATCGCCACCAGATCGACGCCCACCCCCTGGTGCTGACCCCACTGCTGGGCAATGTCCAGCTTTGTCCCCACCCCATCGGTGCCCGCCACCAACACTGGCGCTTGATACCCTGTCGGCAGCTCAAACAGGCCGGCAAAGCCGCCGATGCCACCCAAGGTTTCTGAAGAACCTGAAGACGGAACTTGAATCCGTTCAACGCGCTCGCGGATCCCCCTGACAAAGGCCTGGCCCAGATCGATGTCAACCCCTGCTGAGCGGTAGTCCAAAATGCCGAAACCCCTTATGCTATCAAGACTTGAGCTCCTGTGTCCGACTGTGCAAACTGGTCAACTCAGAAACCTATGGTACATTAACTTCTGTTTTAACCGTCGCCTTGGAAGTTGTACAGGATTGGAGAGGAGCGCGGCCTCATGCGAAATTGGAAACAGCTTGGACAGGGACTGGATCCCGCCCGCAAAATGGGCTTGGTCAGCTGTCTCTGTGTCACGGCTTTGGGCTTGCCGGCAGGCATGTTGGGCGGCTTGACTTCGCGAGCACAAGCCTCGACGCGAACCGGATCCCCCAACACCCGAGCAGCGAAGCTGTCATCTGACTCCCAATTGCCCTCCCCGGCCACCCCTTCCCAACCCCTCCCTGCTGCCGCAGCCCCAGTCAGAACGCTGCCGAGAACCCCCCAAACCCCTATCTCCGGCCACGAGGGTCTTGCCCCTGCCAAACTGGGTACCCTGAACTTGGATCATCCCTTGAACCGATCTCGCCAGGCGATCCTGCCCCGTCGAGCAGAAGAACCCATTCTCAAGATCGGCGAACAACAGCAGCACACAAACCAGCCCATCTCCACCCTCTACGACTATCAGATGGACGGGCAACAGGTGGTTACTGTCTATGTGCGGGATCTGCCCATTGTCAGTTTTGTCGAGCACCCTGGGCTGGAGCCACCGCTGATGCGGGCCAGCACCCTTGTGGCCCAGCTCAACCAAATGGCCCAGGGATCCCTGAAAGACACCACCATCACCTTAGGTTGGGCAGATCTGGAATTGGCCGAACAAGGCTTGGGTGTTCCTCTCTACACCATTCAGGTCAACAACAAGGAATTGCTGCGCATCGACGATGGAGTGCTGTTGATCGATAACCAGCGCCCGGTGGATGTGGCTGTTTTGGCCGCCAATCGTCTGCGCCGTCTGCTGCTCGATGCCCCGCCCATTGCAGCTCCGGCCCTGCCTCAACCGGCTGCTCTGACCGCCAAAGCCGCTGTTGCAGGTTCCAAGCCGAAAACAGCCCCTCAGCAGGAACCCACCCCCGTCCGTGTGGTTGGGCCTGTGCAAGAGGGCATTGCTTCTTGGTATGACCTGCACCCAACCCGCCATGAGATGACGGCTGCCCACCCCACCCTGCCCTTTGGCACCGAGGTACGGGTGACCAACCTGAAAAATGGCCGCCAGGCTGTCGTGCGCATCAACGATCGCGGCCCTTTTATTCCCGGTCGGATCATCGACCTTTCCCTGCGGGCGGCAGAGGTGTTGGGGATGGTGCGCTCAGGGCTGGCACCTGTGCGGGTGGAAGTGCTGCAACGCTAGCTAGGGCACGGGCGAAAAGCGCTTGGAATCGGGGGAATAGCGCCAAGAAATGCCGTCGGGATCCCGGCTGCGGCTCCACTCCGGAAACCCGGTTTTGAATTTCCAATAGGTAATGGCGGAAACCACCACCCCCAAACGTTCCGCCAACTGAGTCTGGTTGAGGGGGCGCAGCGGTGCCCGTGGCGCCGTAACGGCGGTGGGGCTGGGTGTGGGGGCAGAGCCTGCCGACTCTTGGGGGGCCGTGGCTGCAGGGGTGGGTGCTTCCTCCTCCAACCGGTGACTAGGGCTGGGCTCCTGGGGACGCAGCAGGCTGAACTGGCTCAACAGGCCGACATTTTCCAGGTTTAAAAGATTTTCCAGGTTAGAGGTTTGGTGGATCAGCTCCAGCTCACGGCGAAATTCATCCTCCAGCACCTGCAGGTAGTGTTCCCGCTTCTGCTCCGACTCGGCATCTTTGAGCAGCCCCAAGGCAAAGCTGAGGTTCGAGAGGGGCTCGCTCAGATCCTGCAAGAATTTCTTGAACAGAGTGCCCTTCACGTCCGTGAACTGCTGCAACTGCTGCAGTTTTTGCCGCAGCTCCTCGATTCTTTTCTCTTCCAGCTTGCGGTTCTCAAGGCTCTGGCGGTGGTTGTGCAGGGCAATTTCAATGGTGGTGTAGAGTTCCCGCTCTTTGAAGGGTTTGATGATGTAGCCGAAGGGTCGGGTCTCTTTGACGCGGGAGAGGGTGTCTTCGTCGGCGTAGGCCGTCAGATGCACCACCGGAATGTTGAAGCGCTCGGTGATCCGCTTGGCGGCTTCTATGCCATCGATATCGCCTTTTAGGACGATATCCATCAAGACCAAGTCCACCGGCATCTCTTCCAGCCTTCGGATCGCTTCTTCCCCGGAAGAAGCAATGGCGGGCACAGCGTAGCCAAATTTTTTCAGAACGTTGGCAATGTCCTTGGCGATGATCTTCTCGTCTTCGACGACCAGGATACTGCCTTTGACAAGGGGTGGAACTCTCTTCAAGGCTCGCTCCTCGGAAAGGTAATGATGAAAGTAGTACCCGATTTGCTTCTCAATTGTATCTTGCCCTGTAGCTGATCGGTGAGGGTTGCAACCAGTTGTAAACCCAGAGATTGAGTTTCCTTGAAGTCAAAGTTCGGGGGCAAGCCAACGCCATTGTCGGAGACTCGCAACTGAGTATATTTGCGGGTTTGGCTGAAATGAATCTCTATCTCCCCGCTGCGGCCCTTCGGGAAGGCATACTTGAGGCTGTTGGTCACCAACTCGTTGATGATCAGGCCACACAAGACCGCATCGTCCAGGTTGAGGCGGATCCCTTCGGCGCGGATGTTGGCGCGAATGCTCTCGGGGCTTACCCCGTAAGAGTGAAAGAGGTTGGAGATCAAATTGTGTAGGTACTGCTTGAGATCCACAGCGGCCAGATTGTTGGATTGGTACAAACCTTCGTGGATCAAAGACATGGCTTGAATACGGCTGCCGGCATCCTTAAAAACGCGGGCGTACTTGCGGCTTTTGATTTGGTCAGCTTGGAGCCGCAGCAGGCTGGAGATGATTTGCAGGTTGTTTTTGACGCGGTGGTGAATCTCCCGCAGCAGGACTTCTTTTTCCTGAAGGGCAGCTTGGATCTGCAGCTTTGCCCGTTTTTCTTCGGTAATGTCTTCGCAAATGCCGATGATGAAGAGGTTTTTGCCCTCGGGATCCCGGACTGCAGAGACTGCCAGGCGGCACCAAACCACCTTTCCGCTGCGGTGGATGTAGCGTTTTTCCAGGTGGTAGCGATCCCGTTGGCCGTTCAAAACCTCCTGGAAAAGGCGCCAATCTTCCTGAATGTCCTCGGGATGGGTGAGGTCGCAGAAGCTCATGTGGGTCAGTTCGGCAGCGCTATAGCCCAAGATCTCTTCCAGAGCGGGGTTCACTTTTAGGTAATGGCCCTGGTGATCGACGATGGAAATGCCCAGGGCTGACTGCTGGAAGATGCCCCGTAAACTCAGCTCACTTTGGCGAAGGGCTGCCTCGGCTTGCTTGCGCTCGGTAATGTCCAAAATCTGGCTTAGAAAGTAGCTGGGATCCCCTTGGGCTGTGCGCACCAGAGTGATGCGGAGAATGGCATAGACAATTTGGCCGTTCTTGTGGATGTAGCGTTGCTCCTGTTCCCACTGATGCACCTCGCCGGCCAGCAGGCGGTTGCTGTTTTCCAGAGTGGTGGCGATGTCGTCGGGATGGGTGATGTCGAGGACGGTTTTCCCTTTGAGATCCTCCAGGGTGTAGCCCAGGGTTTCGGTAAAAGCGGCGTTGATTTGCAAATAGGTGCCATCCACGTGGGTCATGGCCTTGGCAATGGGGGCCCATTCAAAGGATTGGCGGAAGCGTTCTTCACTTTCTTTGAGGGCAATTTCTGCCTCCACGCGGGCGCTGATGTCGATCACCTGGTTGAGAAACTGGGTGGGCTGTCCTTCCTCGTCGGTGAGCAGGGTGGCCTGAAACAGCACATGAACAACCTGGCCGGAACGGTGGGTGTAGCGAATCTGGCGCTGGCTGACAGAGACCTTCCCTGCCAGCAAAGCCTCATTGGCCCCCAGCAGTGGGTTGACATCTTCGGGGTGGAGAATGTCCAGTTGCTGCCGATGCTTCAATTCTTCGGGGGTGTAGCCGACAATCTGGGCAAAGGCATCGTTGACCTGGATAAATCGCCCCTGCAAGTCCACAAGGGCAATTCCATTGGGGGCCAGCTCAAAAATCTGCCGAAAATGGTTGGCGCTTTGTTGCCAAGCTTGCTCTATACGACGCCGTTCGGCTTCCAGTTGCTTGGACTCAGTGATGTCTTCGACGATCCCTGCCACCCGATAGATTTTGCCCTCTTTGTCGGCGATGGGAAAGGTGCGTTCTCGCAGCCAAATCAGGCGGCCATCAGTGTGATAAATGCGGAAGACAACATCGGTGGATTTGCCCTCCGATTGGGCTTTGAGGATGGTGGGGAACAACCAGCGGTCGTCGGGGTGGATCTGGCGGATCCAGGCTTGGGGGTTGGCGTAGGCCTCTTCGGCGGAGCGGCCCCAAATGGCTTCACAGGCTGGGCTGACGTAGATCAGCTCTTTGCTGTAGACCGTTGTAATCCAAAACAGTTGTTGCGTATTCTCTACCAGTTGCAGAAAACGATGCTCGCTCTCTCGGCGGGCTTCTTCCAATTGTTGTTGTCGTTCTTTAAGTTGACGGGATGCTGTGATGTCAGTAACAAATCCTTCAAAATAGAGGGGATCCCCTTGGTCGTTGTAGATGGTACGGGCATTTAAAGAAATCCAAATTAGCCTGCCATCTTTGCAGCAGACTTGGTGTTCAAAATTCACAACTTGACCTTCTCTCAGCATGCGCTGGATGAATTCGGCTCGTTGCTCCGGATCGCTATAGATTTGGGTGCCGATATCGGAGACGTTGTGCATCAAATCCTCAGGGGATTCGTAGCCGAAAATATGGGCCAAGGCCGGGTTGGCAACCAGATATTTGCCCTCTAGGGTGGTTTGAAAAATGCCTTCGACGGCGTTCTCGAAGATCTGCTGGTAGCGGGCAGCAGTGCTGCGGCTGTCCTGCAGTTGGGATTGGAGCTGCTCGAGGGTTTGCCGATGCTCCTGGGCTTGGAGAAGAATGTGCTTCAGGCTGAGGGCAACGAGGTCAATCTGTTCCCGTTCAAAGGAACTCAGTTGGCGAGGATGGCAGTCAAGCAGGTGCAGATCGGCCAACCGGATCCCCTGCTCAGTTTGCAAGAGAAAGGACTCATGAAAAGGCCATTGCTCAGAGCCGACATCGGGGTTGAAAGGTTCTCCGGCTGGGATCCCTTGCGGATCCCGGTAGAGGATCCCTTTTGAAGACGAGTGGGGATCCGATCCCGGCTGGGCCAGTTCTAGATAGACCAAAGGTACTTTCAACAGTTGACCCAACAATTGCAACAGCGGGTACAGCGCCGAAGCGGACTCAGTATCCGGTTCAGTTCGAAGGGACGGCCCTTCCCTGGGAGCAGCCTGCGGGGGAGCAAAACCGGTCACAACGGATCTTGGCGAGCGAGAGATGGGAGGTGACATGGGAAAACCTGGCCAAGGAGCTGGCTCAACCCAGTCCATCACGGTGGATCAGGAGCACCTGTTGGGTTGGTCTGTACAGGGAAAAAGAGCAAGGGATCCCCAGCAGGCGCACCCATTCTGCACCCACTCTACTCTAGCGATACTCTGGAGAAACTTACTTTGAAACTTACTTTAGTGAAACATGCTGCTGACGGAGCTATCTTCATGGATGCGCCAGATCGCTTCCCCCAGCACATTGGCTACCGAGAGAACGGTTAACTCGGGAAAGTGCTGCTCTGGAGGGATAGGGATGGTGTTGGTGACGATCACCTCTTCAAACAGGCCACCCCGCAGGCGTTGAATGGCCGGCTCAGAAAAAACAGGGTGAATGGCGCAGGCGTAAACCGCCTTGGCCCCCAGCTTGCGCAGCAATTTTGCCCCTTCCGAGATGGTGCCTGCGGTATCGATCATGTCATCCACAAGGATGGCAGTTTTCCCCCGCACATCCCCAATCAGATTCATGACTTCCACATCGTTGTGGGCTTGGCGGCGCTTGTCAATGATTGCCAGAGGGGCTTCCTTGAGTTTTTTGGCAAAGGCACGGGCACGGGCCACACCCCCCACATCGGGAGAGACGACCACAATGTCTTCGTCGAGCAAGCCCTTTTCCTTGAGGTAAGCCTGTAATACCGGCTGGGCGTAGACATGGTCGAGGGGAATGTCGAAGTAGCCTTGAATCTGGGCCGAGTGCAGATCCATAGCCAGCACGCGGTGAGCTCCCGCCTGGGTAATCATGTTGGCCACCAGCTTGGCGGTGATCGCTTCTCGGCCTGCCGTTTTGCGGTCGGCGCGAGCGTAGCCGTAGTAGGGCAAGACAGCGGTGATCTGCCGGGCAGAGGCGCGGCGACAGGCGTCAATAATGACCAGCAGTTCCATCAGGTGGTCGTTGACGGGGCGGCAAGTGGGCTGCACCAAGTAGACATCGGCACCCCGAATCGACTCCTGAATTTGGATGTACAGCTCGCCATCGGCAAAGCGCTTGCGCAACATCGGGCCCAGATCCATGCCCAAGTAACGCGCCACCTCTTGAGCCAGAGCCGGGTTAGCGCTGCCTGAGAAGATTTTGAGGCGGTTGCTATCCGAGATGGGTGGCAGGGGGGAAGGGCGGAGAAGAGGGGCAGGGCGAACCACAGATCGATGCTGAACTCGTCCGCAGCCAACGCCTAACGGCGAGCTGTCGCTATCGTAGCACCAGCACTTGCAACCTCAGCAACTGTATTCTTGGGGATTTTCTGGGGAGGCAGGTTACTATGAGCAGAATGAAGGTCGAGCTGCTGCACATCCACAAGCGTTTTGGGGCGGTACAGGCGAACCGCGATGTGTCCTTGCGGGTGGAGGCGGGCACAATCCACGGCCTGCTTGGGGAAAACGGGGCCGGCAAAAGTACCTTAGTTAAGATCCTGAGCGGCTTTCTGCGCTGCGATCAGGGGGAGATTTGGATCGATGGGCAACCGGTTCGCATCAACAGCCCTGCAGCGGCCATTCGTCTGGGCATTGGCATGTTGCACCAGGATCCCTTGGATTTTCCTTCTCTGACGGTGCTGGAAAACTTTATTGCCGGGCAGCGGGGGCGCTTGGGTTTGGGGCTGCGAGAAAGCCGGAAACGTCTTGAGAAAGCCTGTGAAGAGTTTGGTTTTAATCTCAACCCCGATCGAGCCATCGGCAGTTTGACGGTGGGGGAACGGCAACAACTGGAAATGCTGCGGTTGCTTTCCCTGGGGATCAACACCTTGATTTTGGATGAGCCGACGACGGGCATTTCTGCAGCGCAAAAAGATCTTTTGTTCGCGGCTCTGAGAAGGCTGGCGGGGCAGGGCAAATCGGTGATCTTCGTCTCCCACAAGCTGGCCGATGTGGAGTGCCTTTGCGATCGGGTGACGGTGATGCGGCAGGGGGAGGTGGTGGGGGAGCTGCCTGTTAGAGGTGAGGACATTGCCCTGCTGGAACAGCGGTTGATCGATTGGATGTTCGGGCGGGAGTTGGCACCCCCGGCTCGGCCCCATTCTCCGCAAAGGAGGGCGGATCCCCTGTTGGAGTTGCGCTCTCTGGTGGTGCGGCATGAGCCGTTTGCCTTGGCTTTGCCAGATCTGGCGGTGCAGCCGGGGGAAGTGATTGGGTTGGCCGGTTTGGAAGGCAGTGGGCAACGCTCTTTCCTGCTCACCTGTGCAGGGTTGTTGCCGCCCAGGCGTGGCCGGATTCTGTTGGGGGGGCAGGAGATGACAGGCCGTCCTTACGGCGACTATCTGCGCTGTGGGGTGGGGTTTTCTCCGGCGGATCGGCTGCGGGAAGGGCTGATCCCCGGCTTAACCTTGCAGGAGCATTTTGCCCTCCAGCAGCAGGATCCCTGGATCAACTGGGCTCTGGCCCGTCAGCAGACCCAAGCGGCCATCGAACACTTCAGCATTCGGGGTCACCCCTACAGCCGGGTGGAGCAACTCTCGGGGGGCAACCAACAGCGCAGTCAGTTGGCTCTCTTGCCCACACCCCTGAGTCTTTTGCTGATGGAGCACCCAACGCGAGGGTTGGACATCGAGTCGGCGCTGTGGGTCTGGGGGCAATTGCTGGAACGCACCCAAGCGGGTACGGCTATTCTTTTTGCCTCGGCGGATTTGGACGAGATCCTGCAGTACAGCGACCGGGTGATGGTGTTCAGCGGCGGACAGGTCTCGGAACCCATTCCGGCGGCGGAGCTCACCGTTTCGCGGCTGGGGCAGATGATGACACTTCCCGTCTTGCGCAGCACTCACAGCAGCGAGATCCCAGGGATCCCGACTGAGGTTTAGAGGGCTGGTCGCATCAGCAGGAACTGACACTCTGCCGCAGCAGGAGAAGGATTTGAGAACAGCATGGCAACCGGACAGAGCAAGGCTTAGAGTAGCAGTAGCCCCAAGCCTTTTGCTCAAGGAATCTGGCCATGGGATCCCAGGATCGCGCTCCGCCCTCAGGAACAGAGGAGCCGCAATCTGACCGTTCGCGCTCCTCGGACGACGTCCTTTTGCAGCTCACCGTTCGGGGATCCCGGCAGCAAGTCTTGCAGGGTTTGCGGGCCTGGCTGGAGCTGAGCTTGCTGACTCCAGAGCACTTTCGCTTGCTGGTGGAGCAGTATCGGCTAGAGGGGGAGGAACCAAGGTCAGCGGCAGTTTCCCCCAGCGACGAGATCCCGGCTCGTCTTGGCTCGGCCTACGTGCTCTGGATTTTGGGTTTGTTTGGCATCTGTGGCCTGCACCGTTTTTATCTGGGCCGCTGGCGGACGGGTTTGCTCTGGCTGTTGACCTTTGGGCTGCTGGGGATCGGTCAGCTCCTGGATTTGATTTGGATCCCGGGGATGGTGCGAGAAAGAAATGCTCGCCTGGCTGGATCTGGAGTTGAGGCGGGAGAAGAGCCCCAAGCTGCCCCTCAATCCACTCGCGCTACTCGGACGGAGTCCTTGCCCCCCCCTACCCCGGCGCTGGCTGTTTTGCTGCGGAACTTGCTGTCAGAGCTGAGCGTGGCTTGGCTGTTGCTGCTGGGCCTGTTTTTGGTGGTGGTGTCCTCGGGGGTGCTGGCGGCCAGCCACTGGGAGCAATTTTCTCCAACTGCTCAGTATGGGGTGCTCTTGGCCTATACGGCGGCTTTTGGGGTAGGTGCTGGATGGATCCAACGGCAGGAAGGGCTGCGTCTAACCGGTCAAACCTTGGAGGCTATTGCCCTGCTGCTGGTGCCGGTGAACGTGTGGGCGCTGGATGGGCTGGGGATCCTTTGGGGGATCCGTATCCTGGCGCTGGGCTTGCTGCTGGGGATCCCGTTGACGGCTGAGGGTCGGGTGCGCTCGCTGGGTTCAGGTGCCGGCTTTCGCGACAGCGGTGTGGAGCCCAATGCCTTTTACGGAACCTTGGTGAACTTTTTGGCCCTCTCTGGCTTGCACGCTTTCTGGAGCTTGGGGCCGCAGGAGCTTCGCCCTGCTTTTGTCCTGGGGATCCTGTATCTGGGGATCCTCAGCACCGTGATTTACACCTGGAGCCGCCGGTCTCGGGAATTACGGGGCTCCAAGATCTGGCTAATCGGGGCTGCCGGATCCCTGTTAATCCTACGGGGGCTGCTGTCTGGGCATGTCCAAGTGCCGCAGTTGGGGTTGGCGGTGGCCCTGTTGGGTTGGCTAGCAGCGGAATGGCCCCAGGGATCCCCGTACATCGTAGCAGAAGGCGCTCAGGAGGGGATGCTCTCCCGCTGGTGGGATGGAAGCTGGGTGCTGTTGGTGGTGGGCTGGCTGCTGGCCGCCATTGGCTTGGCGGAGAGCCCTTTCAGCGGCTGGCAGTTGCTGGGGATTAGCCTGCTGGGGATCCATGTCTTAATCGGGCGCTTGCGCCGACACACCCAGTCGCCCCAGCGGGACGAAGTCCTTAGGGTGCATTTGACGTTGCTGTTCTTGCTGGGCCTGGAAACTTGCTGGGCTTTTTGGCAGGTGTGGCCAGCAAGCTGGCGGCAAGAGGTTGTAGCTACAGTAACCAACTGGTTTCAGCCCCTTGATTCCCCTTGGGGCTTGCTGGGGTTGGCGCTGCTGCCCTACGAGGTGCTGTGGTTGGGGTTGGCGGCCCGCTGGCAGAGGAGCACTCCAGAAGCCGGCGAGACAGACTTTTCTGGGCTGGTGGAACCAACAGAGCGCTTGGTTTTGGGGCTAGGGGGATCCCTGCTGCTCTTGAGCCTTCCCCATCCGGCCATTCGCTTTTGGCACTTGCTTTTGAGCGCCGGGATCCTGGCCTGGTGGCTACAACAAAAGTCCAGATCAGGAGAAACTCCCAACTTTCTTTGGGTACTCCTGACCCACGCCTACGGAGTGGGGGCACTGCTAGCCGGGATCCGCTGGCTTTTGCCCGACTTGTTCGCGCCAGCGGTGCGGAGCACTAGCTTGTCCGCTTGGGGAGTGGTTCTGCTGTTGGTGGGTCTATTGGAATGGGCAGGGCGGGTGGCTCTGGGTGGGTCAGAGCGCTTTTTTTGGGGAGTGCCTGCGGAGCTGTGGCAGCGAAGTGCAGATGGCATAGGGCTGGTGCTGGTGGGATCCAGCTACTTGGCGTTTTTGCTGCAACGGCTCCCCGAGTTGTCTGCGACGGGTGAACAATCCTTTGGCTGGCTGTGGCTGCTGGTGCCTCTTGCTTTAACGGCAGCTCAGGTATTGGCCCTGCCCCCCCTGGAGTTCATGCCCCGCTGGCTGCAGAGCCCAGAGCAAGGGGGATTGGGATCCCTTTCCTGGCAGCAGGGGATCCCAGTGCGGGGATCCCTGCGTCTTTGGGCCGTGCTCTCGCTGGTGATGGCGCAGTTGCTCACCTTGGGCAGGCCGGGCCCGGATCTGCTCGGGCTAGGGCTGGGGTTGCTGCTGCTAGCTACCCAGGTGTGGCTATGGGCTTGTCCCTTGCCAAGTTCCCCTACTCCTGGAGCAGAGGGGGAAGCCCTGCTGGCGGTGGCCTTCGGCTCAGGGTTCGGCCTGGTGGGGATCAGCCGGCTCTTGCCGACACTTACGGAAGCGGAATGGCTGCTGGTCTTGGCAGCGCTGCTGTTGCTCTTGAGCGGCTGTCGCTACGGCATCCGGCACCTCTCTTCTCGCCTGCAAGCCGCTTACCGGCCAGCCCTGGATGGCTGGGGTATACCCTTGGGGTTGGTGCTCTTGCTCTCCCTAACGTTGCCCACCGCGGCGGCCCTCTTCACCCCTTCCTCGCCCCCTGCTTTCTCGGCAGCCATACCGCTGGCCTCTGGGGTTACCTGGCTGGCCATTGGTCTCCGACTTTGGGTAGAGGTTGCTCCGGTCTTCTCTGCTCCCATTGCCGAGACGGGATCCTCTCCAACCCTCCCCCCTAGCGCTAGCGGGACGGAGTCCTCTCCGACAGGGGATGCCCCTGAAATTGCCCAAGCCCTTTCATCTGGCCAGATCAAGGGTCAGATGGATGGGTTGTTGTACGGGCTGGGCTGGGCTTTGGAGCTACTGGCGGCAAGCGGCGTGTTGTGGGCTGTGCAGGGATCCCGTCCTGTTGCCCCTCTGCTTGCCGTCATCAATCTGAGCCTGGGGATCCTCTTTTGGATTGGGCCGGAAAAACTCTTGCTTGAGGGGGCCGCTCGCGCTGGCGGGACAAAGTCTTTGGGGGGGCAGCTCCTGCAACAGGTCAGGGCCCTGAGCTTCTGGCGGACGGGGCCTTTGATCTATACAGGGTTGGGCTGGCTGGGATCCCATGCCCAGTGGAGTGAGGTAACGGGCTTGGGCAGCTTAGGTCTCTCCATCGTGTTGCTGGGCCTGGGGCGTCGACAGGCGGTCCAACGGGCGCAAGAGCAAGGCCGGGAAGACCTCCGTCCTGCCAACTGGAAAGGGCTCCTGGGCGCTTGGGGCGTGTCTGTGGCCGCCTACGAGAGCTGGGTTTACTTCCTCAGCCAGCGAACTGGGGGATCCCTGGCAAATGGGTTGGTGTTGATCGCTCTGTTAGGGCTGAGCTTGGCCTGGGGCTACGGCTTTTGTCCCCCTTGGCTGGCGGCGACCCTGCAGCTTAAAAGAGCTGGGTTGCGCTGGATGGCCTTGGCCAACTGGGCTCTGGCCAGCCTTGTCCTCTGGTCTGCCCTTTTCGATCCTCGCCTCAGCCGTTGGGGACAGCTCCTCTGGGTGCTGACGGGATCCGGCCTGGTGGCCTATGCCGCCGGACAGGCGAGAACCTCAACTCTAGAATCTCCAACAGAGCAAAATTGGGTGCCAACGGTCTGGGGTTACCTCAGTGCATGGCAAGGAGCTGGGGTTCTGCTGGGCGGTGTGTTCCTGGGGCTGCCACAGCTATCAATAGCGCGGTGGGCCGGATCCCTGCTCTGTGGGCTGGGGCTGGTTTACCACGGCTTGCCCTGGCGACGGTGGGGCTGGCCGTCGGATCCTTGGCAGAATACAGCCTTGGTGCTGCCCCTGGCCGCTTTTCTGGTAACCGCGGGAGGAAATAACACCCTTAATCTGCTGCTGGGGGCAACCTACTATGCCCTGCTGGCTATCTGGAGATCCCAAGTGCGCCTGGGCTATGTCAGCCTGTTCTTGAGCAACTGGATCCTGTGGAATTACGGCTGGCATCAGGATTGGGCTTCCCTGACGTTCTATGCCCTGCCCCTGGTGGGATCCCTGCTCTATGTGGCTCAGGTGGATCCGGGATTACAGGAAGCCAGCGGGCGACAGGGGCGGCATTGGCTGCGGCTGGTTTCCTTGGGCACATGGCTGCTGGTGGTGCTGGTGGAAACCCACGGGCAACTGTGGACGGGCTTTTGGCCGGTAGGGTTGGGTTTGGCCTTGGGTCTGCTGGGCTTGGCCTTGCGGGTAAGAGCTTATCTCTTCGTGGGCACGCTGGCTTTTGGGCTGGGGATCCTGCGGCAGGGATGGCTACTGGTGACAGCTTATTCGCTGCTGTTCTGGGCCACTGGGATCCTGCTGGGCCTGCTTCTGATTTGGACGGCAGCCAATCTTGAAGGGCGTCGAGAAGAGGTGGGATCCCGCCTCTCCGCTTGGCTAGGGCAACTGCAGAGCTGGGAATAGCTCCCCCCGTGGGAGAGGGGTCGAGAGTGAGCCAGTGGGGCAAGGGGCATGTCAAACTGGTGCTGGCCTTGCTTTGGAGGATGGGGTCTATTGCTGGGCAACGTTGACCCAAAGGTGTCTTCTCAGCCTAGGTGGAAAAAGCTTCTGCGGCAGATCTTGGCTCCTTGGCGCGAGTTCGATGGCATGTTGCTGGCCACGGTGCTGGCCTTGACAGGCATCGGCATTCTTGCCATCCGCAGCGCAGTCTGGGAGCGTCCCATCAGCCACTATTGGCTGCAGCAGTTGATCATGGCCGGGATCAGCCTGGTGTTTTTGGGAATGGTAGCCCGGATCCCGTATGAGCGGCTTTTGCGCTGGCACTGGTTCACCTACTTCCTGACCTTGGCAGGTTTAATTGCAGTGCTCTTTTTCGGCACGGCGGGGGGAGGGGCGGAGCGCTGGCTCTCCATCGCTGGCTTTCAGGTGCAGCCTTCTGAGTTTGCCAAGCTGGGGGTAATTGTTACCCTGGCTGCTCTCCTGCACCACTGGCCGATCAAGTACTTCAGCCAGATTTGGGTGGCCGTTGCCGTCATTGCTCCTCCCTGGATCTTGATTTTCCTGCAGCCCAACCTGGGCACTGCCCTGGTGTTTGTGGTGATTGTCCTGGTCATGCTCTACTGGGCCGGAGCCAAGGGCAGTTGGATCCTCTTGCTCCTGTCGCCGGGGGTGGGAGCCATTCTCTATGGCTTACACACTCGCCCAGAGCTGAGCTGGATGCTTTGGGTTTGGCTGCTCTGGTGTCTGGGAATGGCGGGGTTGGCTGCTTGGCGTCTCCCCTGGCAGTGGACGGGGGCCGTAACTTTTGGGGTAATCAACCTGCTCTCGGGGCAGTTGGGTCAGCTAGCTTGGCACCTTCTCAAGCCCTATCAGCGGCGGCGGCTGGAGATTTTTATCGATCCCATGCAAGAGCCCTGGGGAGCCGGCTATCACCTCATTCAATCCCGCATTGCCATCGGAGCCGGCGGCCTCTGGGGCCGCGGTATCCAGCAGGGCACCCAAACCCAGCTGGACTTCATCCCCGAACAGCACACGGATTTTATTTTCTCGGCCATTGGGGAAGAGATGGGTTTTATCGGCACCCTGACGGTGCTGATCCTGTTTTGGATCCTGTGTGCGCGGCTGATCTGGATTGCCCAAGGGGCCAAGGACAATTTTGGATCCCTGATTGCCATTGGGGTGCTGGCGATGATCCTCTTTCAGGCGGTGGTGAACATCAGCATGACCATCGGCCTGGCCCCGATTACCGGCTTGCCTTTGCCTTTTCTAAGTTATGGCCGCTCGGCTCTACTGACCAATTTTCTGGCCATTGGCTTGGTGGAATCGGTGGTGATGCACCGCCAGCGTACTAGTCTTTTCAAGTAGGCAGGCTCAATTTGCCTCCAGCGGGTTTGGCCTCAACAAGGGGAAGCTGCTGCCAGCGTTGGGCAACACTGGCCAAGGATCTTAAGATAGGAACACGGAGCCCCGGCTGGTCGAGCTGGCATGTTGCGTTTGGATCCTGCCCTCTACTTTGACCACAGCGCCACCACTCCGCCTCGGCCTGAGGTGATCGAGGCCATGCAGATGGCGATGCAGGAAAGCTGGGGCAACCCCTCCAGCTTGCACGGGTGGGGAGAACGGGCCGCCATGGCCATGGAGCGGGCGCGGCAGCAGGTGGCCGAGCTGCTTAACTGTGAGCCGGAGGCGCTGCTGTTTACCTCAGGCGGGACGGAGTCCAACAACCTGGCCCTGTTTGGGGTGGCCCAGCGCTACTCTACTCCCCAACATCTCATCATCTCCAGCGTCGAGCACGCCTCGGTGGAGAATGCTGCCCGCCAGTTGCAGTCCCAAGGCTGGCAGGTCACCCGTCTGCTGGTGAACGCCGCCGGCCAGGTGGATCCCCAGACTTTGATCCAGGCGCTGCAACCCAATACCGTTTTGGTCTCCATCGTCCACGGCCAAAATGAGGTGGGATCCCTGCAGCCCATTGCAGAGCTGGGTCAGATCTGTCGCCAGGCGGGGGTGCTCTTCCACACCGACGCTGTGCAGACGGTGGGGCGGATCCCGCTGGATCTGGCGCAACTGCCGGTGGATCTGCTCTCCCTTTCCGGGCATAAACTCTACGGGCCCCAGGGGGTGGGGGCACTGTACGTGCGCCCAGGGGTGGAGCTGCGACCGCTGCTGCGGGGGGGTGGGCAAGAACGGCGGCTGCGGGCTGGCACCCAAGGGATCCCGGGCATTGTCGGCTTGGGAGTGGCGGCAGCTTTGGCGGCCCAAGAGCTATCTCAAGAAACGGCCCGCCTGCGGCAATTGCAACGGCATTTGGCCCAGTTGCTAGCGGAGGTGCCCGGTTTGCGGCTGACCGGCCCCGTCCGTTTGGAGCAGCGCCTGCCCCACCACCTCAGCTACTGCGCCGCAGGGATCCCGGGGAATGTGCTGGTCAGGGCCCTAAGCCGCCAGGGGATCGCCATTAGCGCCGGCTCCGCCTGTAGCAGCGGCCAACTGATCCCCAGCCGCATCCTCTTGGCCATGGGCCACTCAGAAGCCGAGGCGCTGGGATCCATTCGCCTTAGCCTTGGCAAAGCCACCACCTACGCTGCGGTTGAGTATGTGGCCCGATGTCTACAAACGGAGCTTGCCTCCATCTCCAAATCCGTAGCCTTGGGGAATGCGGCAACTCAATCCCCGTTGTCGATCCCCGTCACGTAGCCGGATCGAAGGTCGGGCAGGCTGGGTTAAGGTGATAAAGAGTTACAGGGCTGGTCGCTATGGCTGAGATGAGTCCGTATCAGGTGTTGGGAATTAGCGAAGAAGCCTCTTTTGAAGAGATTCAATCGGCGCGGGCTCGGCTCCTGGCCAGCTTGGGCGCCGATGAACAGCAGCAAGAGCGGGTGGAGCAAGCCTACGATGCCATCCTGATGCAGCGCCTGCGCCTGCGCAAAGAGGGCAAAATCGCCGTTCCCGATCGCATTCGCTACGCCGAACAACGGGCTGCCCATCCTGAGCCGGAGCTGAGTTTGCCTCGCCCTGCTGCCCAAGATCCCCCCTGGGTCGGCCGCTGGTTGGATACCCCCTCTACCGCCGATGCCCTCTGGCCTGCGGCGCTGCTGGGTGGGCTGGGGGGTTGGGTTATCCTGGCTCCCGATGAGTACCCCTCGCTGCAACTGGCCTTGGGGCTGATGGCTTGTATCTATTTCCTGTACCGCAAAGAGCGCCGCTTCATTCGCGCTTTTCTCTTGGCCCTGGCGGGCCTGAGCCTGGGGCTGATGTTGGCCTACGGCATTGCCCTTCCTCTCACCGGTGGCGATGCTCCTGGTGCGCTGTTGGTGGGGATCACGTTTACGGTGATGTGGTTGGTGACCAGCTTTCTGCGCTAGCTGCCGGTTGGCAACGGATATCCAACCAGGGATCATCCTCACCTGCCAAACCGCCGCTGCCGCGACTGATAGCTAAGCAAGGCTTGGTGAAAAGCGGCTCGGTCGAAATCCGGCCAGAGGATGGGGGTGAAATACTGCTCGGTGTAGGCCATCTGCCAGAGCAGGAAGTTGCTGATGCGCATCTCGCCGCTGGTACGGATCAGCAGATCAGGATCCGATAAGCCGGTGGTGTAGAGAAATTGGGAAAAGAGGGCCTCGTCAATCTGATCCGGCTGCAGCAGCCCCTGCTGCACCAAGGTGGCAATGGAGCGGCAGGCTTGTAGGATCTCCTGTCGTCCCCCGTAGTTGAGGGCCACCGTCAGGCAAATGCCCTTGTTGTGCTGGGTGCAGGCCACCGCATGCACGATGGTTTCCTGCAGAGAGTGGGGCAGAGCCGACAACTGGCCGGCAAACTGGATGCGCACCCCCTGCTGCACCATTTCCCCCAATTCCTGCCACAGCACCTGCTCGAACAAAGTCATGAGAAAATCCACCTCCTCGCGGGCCCGGCCCCAGTTCTCGGTGGAGAAGGCATAGGCGGTAAGGGCTGGGATCCCCCAGTCATCACAACAGCGCAGCAGCTCCTTCAGGGCCGCTACCCCTCGCTGATGCCCAACACTGCGGGGTAAGCCCCGTTTTTGCGCCCAACGCCCGTTGCCATCCATCACCACCGCCACATGGCGGGGCAACAACTGCGGATCTAGGTCGGCAGGCAACTGCAGAAGATGGGCAGGAGAAAGGGTCATGGAGATTCAGTCTTCGGGGAGGGTTTTCTCAGGTTTGCGAAAGAGTTTAGTCAGATCGGCAAGGGATCCCCACCAGCGCAGCGGCCCATTGCGAAACCAGGGGTGGGCCCACAATCCCTTTAGCGGAGCATCTCGTTTTTTGGCATCGCGGGGATTGCGCAACCGCTGTACCAGCAGTTCGTGTAACTTGGCACTGGTCAGAGGCCGCTCGATGCGCCCACCCTCCGCCAGGGAAATGGATCCCGTTTCTTCTGAGACCACAATACACAAGCAATTGGTCTGCTCTGTGATCCCCATCGCAGCGCGGTGCCGTGTGCCCAGCTGTCGGGAGGCGGCCCGCTCCGAAACCGGCAGGATGACCCCCGCTGCGCGAATGCGATTCCGATGGATGACCACAGCCCCATCATGCAACAAAGTTGAAGTCTGGAAAATGGTCTGCAAGATCTCCCGCGACACCCGCGCCTGGAGAGGTACTCCTTTGTCGGTAAACACCCGCGAGTCAATTGGTTGCTCCGGCTCAATCACAATCAGCGCTCCTGTGCGGTTTTGGGAAAGTTCTCGCACTGCTTGCACCAGTTCTTCCACCAAATCTTCCTCAGGATCCTCCTCGTCATCGCCTGCGTTGCTCGGCCACTCCATGCGGATGGCTCTTGCCAATTGCTCCAGCAGCCGCCGAAACTCCGGTTGAAAGAGCACGCCCATGGCTACAGCTGCGCCCAGGAGCAGGCGATCCAAGATCAGGTGAACCAAGGGGAGAGAGGCTGTGGCCAGGTACAGCACCAGCAGCACTATAAATCCCCTCACCAGCACCCCAGCACGACTTTCGCGGGTGTAGTAGAGAGCCAAAGCCAACAGAAAGACAGCCAGAGCCCAGTCCAAGAGGCTGAGAAAGTTAAACTGCTGTAGCCAAGCCCATAAGGCCGCCAGCATGGCGAAAAACCCCGTTCACGCTCCCCTCATTGCGGACCTTCTGCCTGGTGCCGTTCTGCACCTCAGAACCCCTGTTGGACTGCGGCCCCCAGACCAGCCTACCACTCACCTCCTGGCTGTCTTCCAGTCTTTCTCGCATGAGGTGCGTTGGCTGCGGTCGGCGCTGCCAGGAAAGGCTGTGCCTCTACTGACCAGATGGGTATGGGCAAACTTCCCCTTCAACGCAGCAACCGCTCTGGCAAGACATCTTGACGGATTAAGTCGGCATAAGTTTCTCGCCGCACAATCAACTGGGCCTCTCCCTCGTTGACCAGCACCGCGGCTGGCCGAGGGAAGCGATTGTAATTGGAAGCCATGCTGTAGTTGTAGGCCCCCGTCGCCAAAACCACCAACACTTCTCCTGCCATTGGGGCGGGCAGAAGCACATCCTTCAACAGCACATCCCCCGACTCGCAGTGCTTGCCGGCCACCGTTACCCGCTGCGTGGCCTCTGCCTCTGGTCGGTTGGCCAGAAGGGCGGTATAGCGGGCTTGATAGGTGATCGGGCGCGGGTTGTCGGACATACCACCGTCGATGGTGATGTAGGTGCGTCCCTGGGGCAGGTCATCGCTGGGAGGGATCCGCTTTTGCCCTCCCAGGGTGTAGGCGGTCACGGCAGCCGGCCCAATCACAGATCGTCCAGGCTCGCAGAGCACCTTGGGCAAAGGGATCCCGGACTGGGCAAAGGCTTGTTGCACCGCCGTTGCCACAGTTTCCACCCACTCCGGGATGGAGGGGGGATCATCGGATTCGACATAGCGGATCCCCAGGCCCCCACCCACATTCAGCTCTTGTAGGGGCAACCCTCTGCCCAGCCCTTGCCGCCAGATCTGGGCCAGCACCCCCGCCAGGTCGCGGTGGCCCTGTAGATCAAAAATCTGTGACCCAATGTGGGCATGGAGCCCAACGCACTGCAGTTGGGGATGGGCTGCCAAAAAGTCAAACACCTCCGGCAGTTGCCATTGGCCGATGCCGAATTTGCTGTCGGTTTGTCCGGTGCGGATGTACTCGTGGGTGTGGACGTCAATACCAGGGTTAACCCGCAGGAGCAGCCGCGCTGGCCGTGCGGGCGTGGTCAGGGCCGACACCTGCTGCAGTTCGTACAGGCTATCGACCACCAAAGTACAGCCCGTCTCCAGGGCCAAGTTCAGCTCGTCGAGAGACTTGGCGTTGCCGTGCAGATAGAGATCTTCACCTTTGGCCCCCGCCTGCAGGGCCGTGTACAGCTCCCCGCCAGAAGCCACATCCAACCCCAGCCCTTCTTGCAGCGCCAATGCACAGATGGCCAGGCAATTCCAGGCTTTCGTGGCGTACAAAACCCGGGATCCCCCGGCGTAGCAGCGGGCCCAGGTGTCACGGTAAAGCTGGCAGGCGCGGCGCAGCGTCCATTCGTCCAGGATGTAGAGAGGGGATCCAAACTGGCGCACCAGCTCCACCACGTCGCACCCCCCAATTTCCAAGTGCCCCCGGCTGTTGATACGGCTGGTCAAGGGGCGCAAAGACTGGTTGGGGGAAAGGGTCTGCTCTGGATGGGTGGGAGTGCCGAGGGTCGAAATCATGGTCAGGAGTCAGAAAACTGTCTTAAACGATATCAAGTTCCTTATTCAGTTTGTCTTGAAAAGTGCCCAGCCCTAACCCGATCCCTTTATACCCAGCTCTGGGGCTGCCTCGTTCCGCTTCGACTCTGACTCCTCGGTTTTGAGATGGCTGACAATTGGCACAGTGGGAGTGTGTCTGACTTACGCAACACCTTCTGCTATGATGAAAGACCGGTGTCAACGGGTCGATGCCCGAGGGGTTAAAGGGGGCGGACTGTAAATCCGCTGGCTTACGCCTACGTTGGTTCGAATCCAACTCGGCCCACCATCGGCTTTGCCCACGTGGCTCAGTGGTAGAGCACCCCCTTGGTAAGGGGGAGGTCACGAGTTCGATCCTCGTCGTGGGCTTGGCGCTCTGAAGATGATCCCAGCCGCTGGCGCCAGAAGAGCTATGGCCCGAACAACTGGGGAGATGACAAGAATCCTCCCCCTCGAGGGCGGGGAGTATGTCAAAATGCGGCAAGAACCCTCGAGTGGTCGCGATGATCCCACCGGATGGATCCCCCCTTGCTTCTGTTCCTGCCTGGCATAGCCTCACCCTCGCCGCTGCCATCCAGAAGTTGCAGACCGATCCCGATCGTGGCCTCACCACTCAGCAGGTGATCCAGAGGCAGCGGCAATATGGCCCCAATGAGCTGATCACCACTTCTGGCCGTAGCTCCTGGCAAGTCCTGCTGGATCAATTCCGCAACATCATGCTGCTGATGCTGATCGCCGTAGCGGCGATCTCAGCCACTTTGGACTTGCAAGAAGGCGAGTTTCCCAAAGATGCCCTGGCCATTTTGTTGATCGTTGGCCTTAACGGTGGCCTGGGCTATTTGCAAGAAAGTCGGGCGGAAAAAGCGCTGGCGGCCCTGAAAAAACTGGCCTCCCCTACTGTGCGGGTGGAGCGGGATGGCCTGTGGCAAGAAGTTCCAGCCAGCCAACTGGTGCCGGGGGATCGCGTGCTGCTGGAAGCCGGGGTACAGATCCCAGCCGATGGGCGCTTGGCCGAGGCCGTGAACCTGCAGGTGCGGGAAGCAGCTTTGACCGGAGAAGCCACCCCTGTAACCAAACAGGCAGATTGCGTACTCCCGCCGGACATCGAGCTGGGGGAACGGCGCAACATGGCCTTCATGGGCACCGAAGTGATTCAGGGGCGAGGGATCCTCTTGGTTACTGCCACCGGCATGAACACGGAGCTGGGCAAGGTGGCAACCTTGCTGCAATCGGTGGAGACCGAGCCCACCCCGCTGCAGAAGCGCATGAGCCAACTGGGCAATGTGCTGGTGTCGGGATCCCTGGCTTTGGTGGCCTTGGTGGTGGGGATAGGGTTGCTGCAAGCCGGGAGTATGGCCCCTTTCACCTCGCTTCTGGAAACCTCCTTGAGCATGGCCGTGGCCGTGGTACCAGAGGGGCTGCCTGCGGTGATCACTGTCACCCTGGCCATTGGCACCCAACGCATGGTGCGCCGCCATGCCCTCATCCGCCGCCTGCCAGCAGTGGAAACCCTGGGATCCGTGACCACCATCTGCTCCGACAAAACCGGCACCCTCACGGAAAACAAAATGGTGGTAACCGACATCGTTACCCCCGACCGCCACTACCACGTCAGCGGCAGCGGTTACATCCCCAAGGGATCCTTCTACTGCGGCGGCCAGCCCATAGATCCCGGGAGCGCCCCGGATCTGCAGGCCATCTTGCGGGCCGTGGTGTTCTGCAACGATGCCCTGTTGCAGGCCAGTCTCCAACCTGTTGCCGGGCGTAACCCTCGGTCTGCAGTTTCTTCTCCCCCTTCAACGCCCACCTGGTCCATCCTGGGGGATCCCACCGAGGCCGCCCTGCTGGTGGCAGCCGCCAAGGCCAATCTCCACAAAGGCTCTTTACAGGAGCGCTACCCACGGGTGCAGGAGCTTCCCTTCAGCTCAGAACGCAAGCGCATGAGCGTGGTGATCCAGGAAAACGGCGGCTATTGCGTCTACACCAAGGGATCCCCAGAGCTGGTGCTGGAGCGGTGTGATCGTATCCAGAAAGGGGGCACTTGGCAGGAACTGTCGGAAACCGATCGCCAAGCCATCCTCGGCACCAACAACCGCCTGGCCGCCCAAGGTATCCGGGTTCTGGGGGTAGCCACCCAGAGGCTAGAGCGGATCCCGGACAACGGGGAAGAGGTGGAGCACAACCTGGTTTGGCTGGGCTTGGTGGGGATGCACGATGCTCCGCGACCAGAGGCGCGAGAGGCCGTGGCCCGCTGCCGAGAAGCCGGGATCCGCACGTTGATGATTACCGGCGATCATCAGCTCACGGCTGTGGCCATTGCCCGGGAGTTGGGCATTCTCGAGTCGGAGGATCAGGCGATTGACGGGCGTACCCTCTCCCGCTTGAGTTTCGAGGAGCTGCTGCAAACGGTACAAACCGTCAGGGTCTATGCCCGCGTCGCCCCCGAACACAAGCTGCGCATTGTCCAGGCCTTGCAAAAGCAAAACGAGTTCGTGGCCATGACCGGGGATGGGGTCAACGACGCCCCTGCCCTGCGCCAAGCGGATATTGGCATCGCCATGGGCATCACGGGCACCGATGTGAGCAAAGAGGCCAGCGATATGGTGCTGCTGGACGACAACTTCGCCACCATCGTGGCAGCCATTGAAGAAGGGCGAGTGGTTTACAGCAACATCCGCCGCTTTGTGAAGTACATTTTGGGCAGCAACATCGGCGAAGTGCTGACGGTGGCTGCCGCCCCCATCCTGGGCTTGGGGGATGTGCCGCTGACACCCCTACAGATCTTGTGGATGAACTTGGTGACTGACGGCCTGCCCGCTCTGGCCTTGGCTTTGGAACCGGCGGAGCCAGGGGTGATGCAGCGCCCCCCCTTCAACCCCAAAGAGAGCATCTTCGCCCAGGGGCTGGGAGCCTACATGGTGCGCATCGGCGTGGTTTTTGCCATCTCCACAATCCTCATGATGGCCATTGTGGAAGCCTACATCCCCCACTGGCGCACGATGGTCCTCACCACCCTGTGTATCGCCCAGATGGGCCATGCGCTGGCCGTGCGCTCCAACGAGAAGCTCACCATCGAGACCAACCCTTTTTCCAACCCCTACCTGCTGGGCGCGGTCCTGACCACTCTGCTCTTGCAATTGGCTCTGCTCTATGTGCCTTTCTTGCGCAGCTTCTTTGGCACAGAGGAGCTAACCCGCACTGAACTTTTGATCTGCTTGGGCTCTAGCACCGTGGTTATGGTCTGGGTGGAGTTGGAAAAACTCTATTGCCGCTGGCGCAAGGGATCCCGCTGAATCTTCACAATTATTTTTCACAATAAAGCATCTTCACAATAAAGAGTCTCTCTCCCTACTGCACCCAGAAACAAAGCTTTGAGCCAAGACTCATTTCCCCAAAAAGCCACTCTTGAGGAATCCTGCCCATTGCATAGAGGCCATTTCCGCAAGTTAGCTGAGCTTCCCCTTTTGACCTCCAAGATAAGCTGGAAAGACTTGCTGGGATACTGTGGAAAGGGGGCAGGAATCTCCGGGTTCTATGCACAGAGAGCTATGGGCGGTAGGGAAAACGGTGGGCCTGGTGGATCCCTCTGGCCTTGCCTTTTGGCTGCTGGGATCCCTCTTCTTGGCTCTCCTGCTGCTTGGCGTCAGCCTGGGGGAAAGTCAGCCGCTTTCTGTCTTCAGAGGGATCCTGGGATCCCTTTCTCGAAGATTTCCCTTCCAACCTCCTAGAGGCACCCCCAGCCCAGAGGCTCGTTTTCGGGCAGCCTTGGAAGCCAGCTTGGATGCTATTTACCTGCTGGAGGCGGTGCGGGATCCCGCTACCCGCGAGATCCGCGACTTTGTCTTTGTGGATGTCAACGCCAAGGGGGAAGAGCTCATTTCCCTCCAGCGCCGGCAGATCATCGGCCAGCGGCTGTGCGAGCTGCTGCCCATCAACCGCTGGGGGGGCTTTTTTGAGAAATACAAGCGAGTGGTGGAAACCGGCATTCCTCTGGAAGAGGAGTTCCCCATTTCGGGGCAGCCGGGCTTGAAGGCCAGTTGGATCCATCACCAAGTGGTGCCGGTGGGAGACGGGATCCTCATCACCAGCCGCGACATCAGCGAGCGGGTCAAGATGGAGCGGGCTCTACAGGAAAGCGAGTCTCGCTACCGCGCCCTCTACGAGGCCATTCCCGACTTGATTTTTGAGCTCAGCGCCGAGGGAGTCATTCTTCATTGCAAGCCTTCCCCTTACGTTCCCACCCGACATCCGCCTGAGTTTTACGTGGGTTGCCGCGCCCAAGACGTGTTTACTGGCTCGCTGAAAGAGCAGTATCCATCTCTGGCGGAGGGGGCCTTGGTCAGCCAGACGCCGCAGTACCTAGAGTACGAAGTTGAGATTGAGCCGGGGATCCGCTGCTATCGGAGAGCCTGCGTTGTCGCTCACGGGAGAGACAAAGTTTACATCCTGGTGCGAGATATCACCGAGCGGAAACAGGCGGAGTTGGCCCTTAGAGAAATGGAAGCCACCCAGCGGGCCATTCTCCAAGCCATCCCCGACCTCATCCTTCGCCTGAATAGCCAGGGCATCTGCCTGAGCTTTATTTCCGGAGGCGATATCCATCTCTACACTCCAGCCGAGCAGCACTTGGGCCGATCCCCCCGGGAAATTCTGCCGCTGGAGCTGGCAGAGCAGCGGCTTTTCTATGTTCAGCAGGCTCTGGCCACCCAAACCCAACAGCGCTACGAGTACAGCATTGAAGTTCAAGGGGAGGTACGCTACGAAGAGGCCCGCATTGTCCCTCTCAACAGCCAGGAAGTCCTGGCAATCGTGCGGGATATTACAGAAGCCAAGCAGGCGGAGCTGGCCTTGAAAGCCGCTGAACAGGTGCAGCGAGCCATTCTAGAAGCCATTCCCGACTTGATCTTCCGCCTGGATAGCCAGGGCATTTGCTTGAGCTTTGTCTGGGGGGGCGAGGTTGTTCCCTATAGCTCACCCGACACCTACGTGGGCCGATCCCTGCAGGAGCTTTTGCCACCGGAGTTGGCCGAGCGGCGGCTTTTCTTTGTTCAGCAGGCTATAGCTACCCAGACGCGGCAGCGCTACGACCAAAGCATCGAGATTGAAGGGGAGACCCGCCACGAAGAGGTGCGCATTGTGCCCCTCAACGCCCAAGAGGTGGTGGTGATCGTCCGGGATGTTACCGACAGGGTGCGATCCCAGCAGGCCGTTCAGGAAAGCGAGCAGAAGTTCCGGGCGCTGTTTGAGAATGCCGCTGTGGCCATCCTCATCCGTCATGCCGAGACCGGCGAGATCCTGGAGGCCAACTCCCAGGCCATTGCGGCCTATGGCTTCTCCAGCCTGGAGGAGCTGCGGGCCTTCGACGCTTCCGAGCAGTCTCCCTATCGCCAGGCTCTTCGGGGCGGGGAGTTCTCGCTGCAGTCCTACTTGGAGCAAGCCCGCCAGCAGGGATCCGCCCGCTTTGAGTGGCAATGGCAGCGGCAGGATGGCCGAGTTGTCTGGGAAGACGTGTTTGTGCAGCCCCTTGTCTTGCGCGGGATCCCGTGTTGGGTGTTTACCGCGGTGGACATCACTGCCCGCAAGTCGGCAGAAGCGGAGCTGGAGCAGTTTTTCTCGGTGGCTCTGGATTTGCTCTGCATTGCCGATGCCCAAGGGTACTTTCGCCGTCTTAACCGAGCCTGGGAGACTACGCTGGGCTATTCTCTGCAGGAGCTGCAGAGCCGACCCTTTTTGGAGTGGGTTCACCCGGACGACCTCCCCGCCACGCAGGCGGCCATGCAGCAGCTTATCGAAGAGAAACGGCTGGATCACTTTGTCAACCGCTACCGCACCCAGGACGGCAGCTATCGTTTCATCGAGTGGCGAGCCTCTTTGGCCGGATCCCTGTTCTACGCCGCCGGACGGGATATCACCCTAGCCAAGCTGGCAGAAGAGCAGATGAAAGCAGCCAAGGAAGCTGCCGAAGCCGCCAGCCGGGCCAAGAGCGAGTTCCTGGCCACCATCAGCCACGAGATCCGCACCCCCATCAACGCCATTTTGGGGATGACCAGTCTACTCCTGGACACCTCCTTGGATCCGCAGCAGCAGGATTGGGTACAGACCATCCGCTATGGAGGCGAGGTGCTGCTGAACCTAATCAACGACATCCTCGATTTCTCCAAGATCGAGTCCCAGAAGCTGGAACTGGAGGAAATGCCTTTTTCCTTGCTGCAGTTGGTGGAGGAGCTGCTGGATCTGATGGCAGCCCAAGCCCAGAGCAAGGAGCTGGAGCTGATGGCCTGGGTGGATCCCAACCTGCCGCCAACCTTGATAGGGGATCCCAACCGGCTGCGCCAAATCCTGGCCAATCTGCTCAGCAACGCCATCAAGTTCACCCCCCAGGGAGAGGTGGTGGTGACCGTCGAGGCCGGGGAGAGGGATCCTGAAAAGCAGTGGGTAAGCGTTCAGGTGCGGGATACAGGCATTGGCATTCCCCCCGAAAAATTGGATCGCCTCTTCAAGCCCTTCAGCCAGGTGGATAGCTCCATCAGCCGCCAGTTTGGGGGCACCGGCCTGGGCTTGGCCATCAGCCAGCGTCTCTGCCAGCTCATGGGGGGAGCAATCGGGGTGGAAAGTCAGCCGGGCCAGGGATCCACTTTTCGCTTTCGCATCCCCCTAAAGAGGCCAGACCAGGAGCTGTTGCCAACCGCCGCACCGGATCCGTGCTTGGCCGGCAAGCGGGTTTTGCTGGTGGAAGACAACGCCAGTCAACGGCAGTTGCTATCCCGACTGCTGAGCGCTTGGGGCATGGAGGTAACCTGTTGTGCCTTGGCGGCAGAAGCCCAGGCTGCAGTTAGAACTCGTCCTTTTGACCTGGCCCTTCTGGATGCCACCCTGCCAGACCGGGATGGCTTGACCCTGGCGGCTGACCTGCAGACAGCGCAACCCCACCTGTTGCCCATAGTGCTGACGGGGCGCAACTTCATCTCCACAGCAGACCCTCTCCCCACTTTGGCCAAGCCGGTCAAAGCCTCCCAACTGCGGAAGCTGCTGCTGGGGCTTGTGGGAGAAAAAGCTCCTTCCTCCTTATCTTCCTCTCCCGCCGCTCCTCCCTCCATTTGGGACGCGACCCTGGCCAGCCGCTACCCGCTTCAGATCCTGGTGGCAGAGGATAACCCGGTTAACCAGAAGGTGATTCGCCTCATGCTGGAGCGATTGGGCTACCGGCCCGACATAGTCGGCAACGGTCTGGAAGCCGTCCAAGCTCTGCGCCTGCGACCCTACGATCTGGTGTTGATGGATATGCAAATGCCGGAGCTGGATGGTCTTGCGGCCACCCGTCGCATCCGCGCTGAACTGCCTCCTGAGCGCCAGCCTCGCATTGTTGTCCTCACGGCCAATGTGTTTTCGGAAGGCCGTGCTGCCGCCGAAGCTGCCGGGGTGGATGGCTACCTCACCAAACCCTTGGAGCCAGCCGCCCTAGTCCGGGTTCTTCAGGGATCCCTTCCCCTTCCCATCCCGGCCAGCCAAGAAGAGGATCCGCCCCTCGACCCCGTTATCCTCGCCCAGATGCGGGCAGTCTTCAGCTCTCCAGAAGCCTGGCAGGAGATGATCCAAACCTACCGGCAGGACAGCGAAGCTCTATTGGGATCCCTGCGGCAGGCCCTAGAGCAGCGGGATCCCCAAGCCATTGCTCGGTTGGCCCACCGCCTCAAGGGCAGCAGCAGCACCCTGGGCGCCAAACGTCTGGCCGAGCTGTGTCAGCAGTTGGAAAAGCTGGTTCATGCCGAGCCAGCCAGTTCTGTAAAATGGGATACTATAGAGCAAGCCGTGCAGCAGCTGGAGGTGGCATATCGGCAAGTTACCCTCAGTCTCTCCTCCTGAGTGCAGAGCCTTTCTCCCTCTCCTCTCAATGCCTATGCTGAGGCCCAATCCCCACCCTCCGGCCAGCTCGCCGGCGGTTCCTGAGGCCCAGGCGGGATCCCCCTCTCCTGAAAAGAAGCCGTTGTTGTTGATCGCGGAAGATGAGCCCAGCCAGCGACTCTTGGTTCGCTACGCCCTTGAGCGAGAAGGCTACCAAGTTCTAGAAGCCAGCAGCGGCGAAGTCTGTCTGCAGCTAGCCGCTCAACACCCAGTGGATATGGTCTTGCTGGATGCGGTCATGCCGGATGTGGATGGGTTTGAGTGCTGTCGCCGCCTCCATGCTCAAAACTCGGATCTGCCCATTCTCATCGTCACGGCGCTGGAAGATGAGTCCTGCGTGGATGAAGCCTTTGCTGCCGGGGCCAGCGATTACATTTCCAAACCCATTCGTTGGGCGGTTTTGAAGCGGCGTATCCGTCACCTGATCCAGGCCAGCCAAGCCCAACGCCACCTGCGGGAACTCAACCAAGCCCTAGAAGCCAAAGTGCAGGAACGTACCGCCCAGCTGGCCTGCCAGGTGCAGGATCTGCAGCAGCTCAGCCGCCTTAAGGATAGCTTTCTGGCCAGCGTTTCCCACGAGCTGCGCACTCCCCTCACCAAGATCAAGTTGGCCCTGGAACTGTTGGGCCGCACTCCTCTCAACGAGAAGCAGTGCCAATACCACCGCATCGCTTTGGAAGAGTGTCAGGCTGAAATTGAGCTGATCAACAAGTTGCTGGATCTGCAGGGCCTGGAAGCCAAAGAGTTGAGCTCTGCGGCTGCCGCCATCGATCTCCACAGCTTTTGCACAAGCCTACTCAATGGGGTGCGAGAACGGGCTCAGGCTCGGCAACTAAAGCTGGAGATGGCGGAGCTGACCTCATTCCCGGCAGTGCTCTACAGCTACCCGCAGCAGCTAACCCTGATCCTGAAGGAACTGCTGGAAAATGCCTGCAAGTTTACCCAGCCGGGCGGAACCCTCCGCTTGGAGGTGCAAGCCTTTCCCGGTGGGGTTGAGCTAAGGATTGGCAACACCGCCCAAATCGAGCCTGAACACCTGCCCCACCTTTTCGAACGCTTTTACCGGGTGCCCTCTGAGGATCCCTGGGCGCAGCCGGGCAGCGGCCTTGGACTGGCCTTGGTGAAGCAGTGGGTGGAGTATCTGCAGGGCCAAGTCCGGGTCACCAGCCAGAAGGGATGGACTTGGTTTGTCCTTTGGCTGCCCAGCCTAGAGCCCTCCAACCGTTGACGCCCAAAGGCGGGTGGGAGGCAGCGATTGAGACTTTAGTGACCAACGACAGCAGCAGTCTCAGCAGTGGCAAAGGAGGTGCCACACCCACAACTGGCGACTGCGTTGGGGTTCCTGAAGCGGAAACCGCCCCCCAGCAGATCCTCGGAAAAATCGACGGTGGTGCCGCTGATCAAGGTCATGCTCAAGGGATCCACCGCCACCTGGATATCCCCAAAGTCGAAGGTGTGATCGTCAGGGTTGGCCTGAGACTCGAAGTTCATTACGTAAGAGAGGCCAGAGCAGCCGCTCGGCTTGACCCCCAGACGCAGGATGGGCTGGGATCCCTCTTTTTCGTACTTGCTGCGCAGGCGCTTCAACTCTTGGATGGCGCTATCGGTCAGGGTGATCATGACGAGAAGGCTCAAGGGTACGTTCTACTCCCCATCCTATCAAGGGTTTTTTCTCGGCCAGCGAGAGCATGACTCTAGTCAATAATAAGCTCAACTATACTGAAAATAATGTATAATATGTTCAGTACGGATTACTACCAGTTGATCTTTCTGTTTA